>NZ_JBFAOF010000332.1:0-7113 GCF_040675125.1 Spirillospora sp. NPDC049652
CGCGGCGGGCCAGGTCGCCGAGGTCCACCTCCTCGCGGGCCGCGTCGCCGGTGCCGATCCGGGCGAGCAGCAGCAGGTCGGTGACGATGTGCTCCAGCCGGTCGGTGTCGCGCAGCGCCGACTCGACCACGGCCTTGAGGTCGGTGTCGTCGGGGTGCATCGCGGCGTCCTCCAGGTTGGCGCGCAGGCCCGTGATCGGGGTGCGCAGCTCGTGCGAGGCGTCCGAGGCGAACTGGCGCTGCCGGTCCACGGCGCGCTCCAGCCGGTCCAGGGTCCGGTTCGCGGTCGCGGCGAGCTCGGCGATCTCGTCCTCGCCGGGCGGCTGCGGCACCCGCCGGGACAGGTCGCTGCCGCTGATCTCGGCGAGCTGGGCGCGGATCAGCGCGACCGGGCGCAGCGTGCGGCCGACGACCCGCCAGGTGACCCAGGCCACCAGCGCGGACAGGCCGAGCACGGCGATCACCATCAGCAGTTCGAGGGTGCCGTTCGCCAGCATCCACGGCATCGGGGTCGCGGCGTACACGACGACCGAGTCGGGCGCGGTGGTGACCCGGATCGCCTCGATGACCTCGCAGCGCCGGGCGGGGCCGCGGCCGTGGCACTGGTCGTAGTCGCGGACGCGTTCGTCGCGCGGCGGCCGGTAGTCGCTGAGGCGGGAGTGCCGGCCGGCGGCGGGGGTGGCGTCCAGCAGGTTGCCGCCGGGGCCGACGACCTGGACGAGCACGCGTCCGCCGGTGTCGTCCGGGATGGGCGAGGCGAGCGAGCCGTCGCGGATCGCGGCGCTGGTGCGGCGCGCGGACTGCGCGGTGTCCTGGACGAGCGCGGCGCGCACGGTGTTCCGGATCCCGAGGTCCGCGCCGATCGCGATCGCGCCGCACACCACGGCCGCCAGCACCGCGGCGACCAGAGTGTCGCGCGTCCTGATCGACCGTGGCCGCAACCGCATCGTGCTCCTCCTCACATTCCGCACAGCGTGTCACGCGGACACCTCCGCCGTCCCGTCACTCAGGCGACCGTCCGACCGCCCTGGATCCCCTGTGGCACAGGCGTGACCAGGCGTCCCGGCCGCCCGCGGACGGATGCCGCGCCCCTCGTCCGACACGGCACGTCGGCACGCGATGACCGTGCGGAGCACGCGTATCGGCGCGCCCGTAACCCCGCTCGGGGTTTCCCTCGGCCAGATCTGGACATTCCGCCTCAGAAAGACCATATCCGCGGCAGAAGGCGAGGACATGGGACGGGACGTTTCCGCCGCGACCATCAGCGGTGAGGACAGGCGCAGGTACCGGGAGAAGGTGCGGCGCGACCTCGACGTGCTGGCTCGCATGCTCGGCGAGTCGCAGTTCGAGTTCGAGCGCCCGCACATCGGGCTGGAGATCGAGCTCAACCTCATCGACACGGCCGGCGACCCGCTGATGCGCAACGCCGACGTGCTGAAGGCCATCGCCGACCCGGCGTGGGCCACCGAGCTCGGCCAGTTCAACCTGGAGATCAACATCCCGCCACGGGAGCTCGGCGGCGACAACGCCCACGAGCTGGAGCAGGAGGTCCGCGACCATCTGGCCCACGCCGACGCCCAGGCCCGCGACGTCGGCGCGGAACTGGTGACGATCGGCATCCTGCCGACGCTCCGCCGCGCCGACATCGGCGAGGAGGCGCTGTCCACCAACAACCGGTACAAGCTGCTCAACGACGAGATCTTCGCCGCGCGCGGCGAGGAGATCCGGATCGACATCGACGGTCCGGAACCGCTGTGCATGCACACCGACACGATCACCCCCGAGGCCGCCTGCACCAGCGTGCAGTTCCACATCCAGGTCAGCCCCGAGAAGTTCGGCGCGCACTGGAACGCGGCACAGGCCATCGCCGGGCCGCAGGTGGCGCTCGCCGCCAACTCGCCGTACCTGTTCGGGCACCGGCTCTGGCAGGAGACCCGGATCCCGCTGTTCGAGCAGTCCACCGACACCCGCCCGGAGGAGCTGAAGGCGCAGGGCGTCCGGCCCCGGGTGTGGTTCGGCGAGCGCTGGATCACCTCGGTCTTCGACCTGTTCGAGGAGAACACCCGGTACTTCCCCGCGCTGCTCCCGATCTGCGAGGAGGAGGACCCCGAGGCCGTCCTGGACGGCGGCGGCACCCCCGAGCTGCCCGAGCTGTCCCTGCACAACGGCACGATCTACCGCTGGAACCGGCCGATCTACGCGGTCGTGGACGGGCGGCCGCACCTGCGCGTGGAGAACCGGGTGCTGCCGGCCGGGCCGACCGTCGCCGACACGGTCGCCAACGGAGCCTTCTACTACGGGCTGCTACGCGTCCTCGCCGAGGAGGAGCGCCCGGTGTGGTCCCGGATGTCGTTCGCGACGGCCCGGGAGAACCTGCACCGGGCGGCGCGGGACGGCATCGACGCCCGGCTGTACTGGCCCGGTCTCGGCGAGGTGCCCGCGGCCGAGCTGGTGCTGCACCGGCTGCTGCCCCTCGCGCACGAGGGCCTGGACCGCTGGGGCGTCGAGCCGGCCCGCCGGGACCGGCTGCTCGGCATCATCGAGGGCCGCTGCCTCGCCGGCCGCACCGGAGCCGACTGGCAGACCGACACGGTCGAGGCCATCGAGCGGCGCATCGGGCCGCGCCGTCCCGATGCCCTGCGGGAGATGGTCCGCTCGTACGTCCACCACATGAAGTCGAACGAGCCCGTGCACACCTGGCCGGTCGGACCATGACGCGTCCCTGACGGGCGGACCGGTCCCCCCGCCGGGCGGGGCCGGACCCCCGCCGGACCGCGATCGGCACAGAATCCGCACAACCCGGCCCGGGGGCGCGCGCACCGCGCTCCTAGGGTCGGGTCATGCGCATCCTGGTCGTCGAGGACGAACCCACCATCGCCAGGGCGGTCACCGACCGGCTGTCCGCCGAGGGCTTCGCGGTGGAGACGGCCGGGGACGGGCCGTCCGCCGTCGCGCGGGCGCGCGAGACCGCCCCCGACCTCATCGTGCTGGACGTGATGCTGCCCGGCTTCGACGGGCTGGAGGTCTGCCGCCGCGTCCAGGCGGACCGTCCCGTCCCGGTGCTGATGCTCACCGCCCGCGACGACGAGACCGACAAGCTCGTCGGGCTCGGCGTCGGCGCGGACGACTACCTCACCAAGCCGTTCAGCATGCGCGAGCTGGTCGCCCGCATCCGCGCGCTGCTGCGCCGGGTCGAGCGCGCCGCGACGCTGACGCTGGCCGCGGCCGCGCCGGTCACCCGGCTCGGGCCGCTGGAGATCGACGAGCGGTCCCGCCGCGTCCGCCGGGACGGCACCGAGGTGCACCTCACCCCGACCGAGTTCGACCTGCTCGCCTGCCTCGCCCGGCGGCCCGGCGCGGTCCTCACCCGGGCGGTCCTGCTGGAGGAGGTCTGGGACTGGGCCGACGCGTCCGGCACGCGCGTCGTGGACGGGCACGTCAAGGCGCTGCGCCGCAAGCTCGGGCCGGACCTCATCCGCACCGTGCACGGCGTCGGCTACAGCCTGGAGGCCCACCCGTGATGGCCTTCGCGCGGGAGCGGGCGCGGCGGCGGCGCGGGTCGGCGGCGCACGCGTGGGAGCGGCTGCCGCGCCCGCTGGACCCGCTGCGGTCCATCAAGGTGAAGCTCGGCGTGCTGGTCGTGCTGACCGCCTGCGTCGCGATCGCGATCGTGCTGTGGGGGTACCCGCTGGGGTTCCGGGCGCGCGTGACCGTCCCGGTCGGGCTGCTGATCGCGCTGGTCGTCACGCAGCTCATCGCGCACGGGATGACCGCGCCGCTGCGCGAGATGACGGCGGCGGCGCGGGCGATGGCGCGCGGCGACTACTCGCGCCGGGTGCGGTCCACCTCGCGCGACGAGGTGGGCGAGCTGGCCCGCGCGTTCAACCGGATGGCCGCCGACCTCGCCGCCGTGGACCGGCAGCGCCAGGAGTTCGTCGCGAACGTGTCGCATGAGCTGCGCACGCCGATCAGCGCGCTGCACGCCGTCCTGGAGAACGTAGCGGACGGGGTGACCCCGGCGAGCCCCGACGTCCTGGAGTCGGCGCTGGAGCAGACCGAGCGGCTCGGCCGGCTGGTGTCGCAGCTGCTCGACCTGTCCAAGGTGGACGCCGGGGCCGTCCCGCTCGACCTGTCCGAGCTCGACGTCGCCGGGTTCGTGGACGAGGTGACCGCCGCGTTCCCGGGCGCGCCGGTCAAGGCCGACATCGCCCCCGGGCTGTGCTGCGTCGCAGACCGCGACCGGCTGCACCAGGTGCTCGCGAACCTGCTGGACAACGCCCTGCGGCACGGGCCGTCGGGCGGCGCGGTGACGGTCACTGCGGGGCCCGGGGACGGTCCGGGCGCGCTGGTCCTGGAGGTCTCCGACGAGGGTCCGGGCATCCCGAAGGGGCAGCGGGAGCGGGTGTTCGAGCGGTTCTCGCGCGGCGCGTCCGGCGCGGCGACCCCGGACGGCGGCACCGGCCTCGGCCTCGCCATCGCCCGCTGGGTCGTGGACATGCACGGCGGCCGCATCGGCGTCGTCGACACCCCGCACGGCTGCCGCATCCGCGTCTCCCTGCCGCCGCGTCCGGCGGGCGGCGAGACCGCGCAGGACGCCGCCGTCCCCGCGCCGAACGGACGCGACCCGGAGAACGAGCGCGACACCCTCCTGCGCGCGCAGGTGGCCGCCGCGTACGGCGCGACGCACCTGCTGGCGTCCGCCGAGGTCGACGGCACGGCGATCCCGGTGGTCGTCCCGGAGCCGTGGGCCTACGACGCCGACGTCGAGGTCTGGCGGCCGGTCGCGCGGATCGAGCCCGACCACGTCCAGGCGGAGCTGACGCCCGAGCGGCTCGGCGACCTGCTCGACCGCGGCGAGCCGATCCCGGACTGGTTCACCCCGCCCGCGGTCGCCGCCGAGCTCGCCGTCGCGCGTCCGCCCAAGCACGAGCGCGGCCTCACGGTGTTCTTCACCGGGCTGTCCGGGTCGGGCAAGTCGACCGTCGCGCGCGGCGTGTGCGACGCGATCGTCGAGCGCGGCGGGCGCACGGTCACCCTCCTCGACGGCGACGTGGTGCGCCGCCTGCTGTCGGCGGGCCTGACGTTCTCGCGCGCCGACCGCGACCTCAACATCCGGCGCATCGGGTTCGTCGCGGCCGAGATCACCCGGCACGGCGGCGTCGCGGTCTGCGCGCCGATCGCCCCCTACGCGGCGACCCGCGCCGAGGTCCGGCGGATGGTCGAGGCGGCGGGCGACTTCGTCCTGGTGCACGTCTCGACGCCGCTGGAGGAGTGCGAGCGCCGCGACCGCAAGGGCCTGTACGCCAAGGCGCGGGCCGGGCAGATCCCCGAGTTCACCGGCGTCTCCGATCCGTACGAGGAGCCCGAGGACGCCGACCTCACCCTCGACACCTCGACGATGACGCCGGACGAGGCCGTCGCGCGCGTCGTCGAGCTGCTCACCGAGGGCGCCTGGCTGCGCCCGGAGTAGACCGCCGTGGCGGTCTGAGCGGGGCTCCCGGGGCCGGGTGAGCCTCCGCCGCGGCCCGGGTGAGGCTTTCACTCCCCGGGGTTCTGTCCGGCGGCGGGAAATCGTAGGCTGGCACTCAGGTTTTCCGATATGTCTGGTAGGTCATGCCGATGCACTTCGATTGGGCGATGGCGGGCGGCTCGTTCCTGGTCGCCGTCGTGGTCGGGCTGACCGGGATGGGCGGCGGGGCGCTGATGACCCCGATGCTCGTGACGTTCTTCGGGGTCAGCCCGCTGGCCGCGGTCTCCAGCGACCTGGTCGCGGCGGCCGTGATGAAGCCGGTCGGAAGCCTGGTCCACCTGCGGCGCGGCACCGTGAACCTGCGCCTGGTCGCGTGGCTGTGCGCCGGGTCGGTGCCCGCCGCGTTCGCCGGGGTGCTGGTCGCGCGCGCCCTCGGGGACGGCGCGTCGGTGCAGGACGTCGTGCAGAAGGCCATGGGCGTCGCGCTCCTAGTGGCCGCCGCCGGGATCGTCCTCAAGGCATGGCTGGCGCGGGGGCAGGCGTCCGGCGACGAGGGGGCGCCGCCCGACATCACCGTCCGGCCGCTGCCGACGGCGCTGGTGGGACTGGTCGGCGGGCTCGTCGTCGGGATGACCTCGGTCGGGTCCGGGTCGCTCATCATCGTGGCGCTGCTGGCGCTGTACCCGGCGCTTCGCGCGAACCAGCTCGTCGGGACGGACCTGCTCCAAGCCGTGCCCCTGGTGTTCTCCGCCGCGCTCGGCCACCTGTTCTTCGGCGACTTCCACCTGGACGTCACGGTCGCGCTGCTCGCCGGGTCGATCCCCGGCGTCTACCTGGGGTCGCGGATCTCCTCGCGCGCGCCCGGCGGGATCATCCGCAGGGCGCTGGCGTTCGTCCTAGTGGTGTCCGGCCTGAAGATGTTCGGCGTCCCGGCCGTCCCACTGGCCTGGACCATGGTCGGCATGGCGGCCGCCGCCCTGGCGCTCTGGGCCCTCGCCCGCGCCCGTCGCCCACGGCAGGACGGCCCCGGCGGCGAACGTGAAGCCGGTGAGCAGCAGCCCGGAGACCAGCCAGCCGCCGGCCACGTCGGTGATCCAGTGCCGTCCTAGGTCGATCCGCGTGTAGCCCTCCACCGCCCCGGACAGCACGACCAGGGTGAACGCGGCGGCGATCCAGCGCGGGCTGGACGCCCAGCGCATGCCTCGTGCGCGCGCGTACTGGAAGATGAGGAAGACGCAGAAGCCGCCCTGGGCGAGCAGCCGCATCGTGGCACCGGACGGGTACGTGCCCGGGTTGGTCGGCGGGTGCCCGCGGTCGACGAGCCCCGCGAGCGCGAGCTGCCCCCAGTACTGCGTCACGAACATCACCGCGATCAGGACGACCGGGACCCACCGGCGGCGGCGCGCCAGCAGCAGCGTCACCACCATGGAGAAGATCGCGAAGTAGCGGGTCGCGGGCCGGTCGCCGACCTGCGTGACCTGCGCCATCAGGGAGGCCCAGCCGCCGTGCAGCCGGTGCGCCATGACCCAGTCGTAGACCGGCCAGTCGATCGCGTGCTGCCCGAACCGGAACGCGACCAGCCGTCCGAACGGCCAGGCGACGACCAGCGTCGTGCCGATGACCGCCGTGGTGAGCAGCGCGTAC
>NZ_JBFAOF010000333.1:0-7106 GCF_040675125.1 Spirillospora sp. NPDC049652
GGGCAAGGACCGCACCGGCTGGCTGGCCGCGGTCCTTGCCCGCGGTGCAGTGGAACAGCAGCGGCACCGAATCCGGGTCGGCGGCCAGCCGGACCGCCTCGGCGAACCGGCCGCGCTCGGTCTCGTCCCGGACGAACGTCCGGTTGATGTCGATCATGAGGTTCTCGAGCCGGCCCTCGGCGAACGCCGCGCGCTGCCGCTCGGCGTCCCGGCTGCCGATCACCTCGTAGAACACGCCCAGGTTGCCGCCGCCGACCGGCAGGTGGACGGTCCGCACGCCGTCCGGGAGCCGGTCGCGGCCGTTGGTGTCCACCTCCATGGGGGTCCGGAGGTCGACGACCGTCCGGACCCCGAACTCCGCCAGCCGCCGCACGTCGGCGTCGCTGAGCCGGGTCAGGGCGTCGGCGCGCAGCACCCGGCCGCGCGCCGTCGTCCCGCCGCCGGGCAGCGGATGCCCGCCCAGGTCGCGCACGTTGTCGGCGCCGTCGAACGGAAGGTGGCCGTGGAGGTCCGCGAGCAGCATGCCCCCATCGTCCCGGACACCCGGCGAACCGGGCGAACCGGGGTCATCCGGGTCAGAGTGCCCGCAGCTCCAGCGTGCAGCACTTCGGCCCGCCACCGGCCTTGCGCAGCTCCGACAGGTCCACCGGGACGGGGTGGTAGCCGTGCTCGCCGAGCGTCGCGATCAGCCCGTTCGCCTCCGCGTTCACCACCACGTTCCGGCCGTCGCTCACCGCGTTCAGGCCGAGGACCGCCGCGTCCTGCTCCGAGGCGAGCACCGCGTCCGGGAACAGCCGCTCCAGCACCGCGCGGCTGCCGGGCGAGAACGCCCCCGGGTAGTAGGCGACGTTCTCCCCGTCCAGCGGGAACAGCGCGGTGTCCAGGTGGTAGAAGCGCGGGTCCACCAGCCGCAGCGTGACCACCGGGCGGCCGAGGAACTCCTGCGCCTCCTGGTGCGCGCCGAGGTCCGTCCGGAAGCCGGTGCCCGCGAGGATCAGCCGGTCCAGGGTGAGGAAGTCGCCCTCGCCCTCGTTGGTGTGCTCGGGCTCCTTGACGTCGGGGAAGCCGTTCGCCCGCAGCCACGCGCTGTACGCCGGGCCCTCGGCGGCCCGCTCGGCGAAGGTGAACCGGGCGCCGTAGGCCCGTCCGCCCACGACCAGCGCGCCGTTGGCGGCGAACACCATGTCCGGCAGGCCCGGGATCGGGTCGATCAGGCTGACCTCGTGCCCGAGGGCCAGGTAGGCGGAGCGCAGGGCCTCCCACTGCGCGACGGCCAGCTCGGCGCTCGCGCCCGCCGACGGGTCCATCCAGGGGTTGATCGCATAGGTGACCGCGAAGTGCTCCGGGCGGCACATCAGGTAGTGCCGCCGGAGCGCCGTCCGCTCCGGGAACGCCGGGGCGGGCACGGAGACGGGCACCGCTTCGGGCATCGGTACGGACACGGGTGCGACGGACGGCTCGGTCGGCTCCATCGCCGGGGTGACGGTCATGACACGCGCTCCTGCTCAGTCCACGGGCCATCAGATGATCGAAAGCCTAGGAACGCCGCGTCCGTTGCCCAAGCCCACGAAATTGCGCTGACCAGGAGTTTCGTTGCGCGTATGGGCCTGCGCCCGGCGATTCGTTGCGTGCCGCCGGACGGCCTCCGGAACCGGCCCGCGAACGCACGCGGCCGCCCCCGCGCGGTGGCGGGGACGGCCGGTGTGAGCGCCGTGGCGGGCTGGCCTCTAGAGGTTGATCATGTGGCCGGCGAGACCGTGCACGGCCTCCTTGACGGCCTCGCCCAGGGTCGGGTGGGCGTGGATGTTGCGGGCGACCTCGTGGACGGTCAGGTCCCACTGCTGGGCCAGGGTCAGCTCGGGCAGCAGCTCGGTGACCTCGGGGCCGATCAGGTGGCCGCCGAGCAGCTCGCCGTACTTGGCGTCCGAGACCAGCTTGACGAACCCGTCGCCCTCGCCCATGCCGAGCGCCTTGCCGTTGGCGCTGTAGGGGAACTTGGCGACCTTCACGTCGTAGCCGAGGTCGCGGGCCTGCTGCTCGGTGTAGCCGAAGGACGCGACCTGCGGCTGGCAGTAGGTGGCGCGCGGCACCATGACGAAGTCGATCTCCATGGTCTCGGCGTCCGCGATGGTCTCGGCGGCGACGATGCCCATGGCCTCGGCGGCGTGCGCGAGCATCAGCTTCGCGGTGACGTCGCCGATCGCGTAGATGTGCGGGACCGACGTGCGGCAGCGGCCGTCCACGTCGATCGCGCCGCGGTCGGTGAGCCGGACGCCGGCCTTGTCCAGGCCGTAGCCCTCGACGTTCGGGGCGAAGCCGATGGCCTGCAGCACCTTGTCGGTCTCCAGGACCTTCTGGGCGCCGTCCTTGCCGGTGATCGTGACCTTGACCTTCTCGCCGGAGTCGTCGATCGCGTCGACCCGGGTGGAGGTGAGGACCTCGATGCCCAGCTTCTTGTAGCGCCGGTTCAGCTCCTTGGAGACGTCGGCGTCCTCGTTCGGGACCATCCGGTCGAGGAACTCGACGATCGTGACCTTCACGCCGTAGTTGTGCAGCACGTAGGCGAACTCGACGCCGATGGCGCCCGCGCCCGCGATGACGATGCTCTCCGGCAGCTCCGAGGAGAGGATCTGCTCCTCGTAGGTCACCACGCGCTCGGACAGCTCGGTGCCCGGCAGCAGGCGGGTGTGCGCGCCCGCCGCGATGATGCAGTTGTCGAAGGTGACGGTCTCCGACGAGCCGTCCTTCTTGGCGACCTGCAGGGTGTTGGCGTCGGTGAACGTGCCACGGCCGTCGAAGGTCGTGATCTTGTTCTTCTTCATCAGGAACTGGACGCCCTTGACGAGCTTCTCCGAGACCTGACGGCTCCGCTTGTGGGCCACCCCGTAGTCGAACGACACCGGGCCCTCGGCCTTGATCCCGTACTTGTCCTGCTCGGTGGTGAAGATGTGGGCCAGTTCGGCGTTGCGCAGCAGCGCCTTGGAGGGGATGCAGCCGACGTTGAGGCAGACACCGCCCCAGTACCGCTCCTCGATGATGCCCGTCTTCAGGCCGAGCTGGGCCGCGCGGATCGCGGCGACATAGCCACCCGGGCCCGAGCCCAGGACCACGACGTCAAAGTGTTCGCTCATTCCTCCGACGATATTGCGCGCGGAGCGGTGCTCGCATCTTATGCGCCTCCACGGGAGAGGCGTTCGTCACACTGTGTCAGGGTCGGCCCTGGTTGCGGGACGGTAACGTTCAAGGGAAGCCCGTCGCCGTCCCGTCCACGGAGGAGTAGTCCAAGTTGAGGATCCCCAAGCCTGTCAACGCGGCCCTCGACTGGGCGGAGCAGCACTTCGGCGCGGTCGCCGCGGTGGTGGCGATGGTGGTGGCGGCCGGGGCGGCGCTGGCCCTCCCGCACTCGCTCGGGGCGCCGGTGGCGGCCCTCGTGCTCGGCCTGGCGGTCGGCGGCTTCGTCGTCTACGCCCGGATGGCCAGGCGGCTGGCCAGGGCCCGCCGGGAGAACGACGACCTGCTGCGGGAGAACGGGGCGCTGCGGCACCGCAACACGATCCTGGCGAGCGGCGTGATCACCCGCGAGTCGCAGACCACCCAGGCGCTGCTGATGATCCCCGACGACGAGGACCTCGCGGACGAGCCGGTCATGGACCTGGCCGACGAGCTGCTCGGCGGCCCGGCCGCCGCGTCGGGCGGCGCCCCGGCTGGCGCGCCGGCCGAGGGGGCGGGCGGCGCCCGGGACCCGCAGCGCACCGATCGGCTCCCCGAACTTCCTGACGGGTTGTAAGGCCCTTCCCGTCCCGCCGCGACCCGGCGATCACACTGCGTGATCGCCGGGTCGTCCGCTTTCCCGCTCGACCCGGAAGGACGGCGGGACGGCGGTTCCGGTGCGGCGACTCGGTCAAGGGACGGTAAGGCTTTCCTGAGGACCGTCTTTTGTGTGACTCAAGGTGAGGTAATACTTCCGTTGTGTCAATGTGCTTACGCTGAGTAATGTCACTGCTGCACGCGGTCCACCGACCGGCCACGCGCCGGTCCCGCGGATGACCGTGCGCGCGACCACGCCCCTCAGCGGCCGACCAAGTCTCGGAACGGTGGTGTCCAGCGTGACCGAACAGCAGCAGACGGACCAACAGCAGCAGCAGCGGAGCCTGGCGACGACGGCGGCGCGGAACCTCGCGACGACGACCAAGTCCGTTCCGCAGATGCAGGGCATCTCCTCGCGCTGGCTGCTCAAGCTGCTCCCGTGGGTGCAGTGCGCGGGCGGCGCGTACCGGGTCAACCGGCGGCTGGCGTACACCGTGGGGGACGGCCGGGTCGAGTTCGTGCAGACCGGCGCCGACGTCCAGGTCATCCCGCTGGAGCTCGGCGAGCTGCCGGTGCTGCGCGGTTACGAGGACGAGGAGGTCCTCGGCGAGCTCGCCGGCCGGTTCGAGCAGCAGGAGCGCGAGCCCGGCGACGTCATCGTCACCGAGGGGCGGCCCGTCGACACCGTGGTGCTCGTCGTGCACGGCAAGCTCGAGCGCGTGGGGCGCGGCGAGTACGGCGGCGAGGCCGTCCTCGGCGTCCTCGCCGACGGCGACTTCTTCGGCGCCGACGCCCTGCGCGGCGACGAGCGGGAGTGGGAGTACTCGGTCCGGGCGGTCACGGCCGTGACCCTCCTGACCCTGCCGGTGTCCCGGTTCCGCGAGCTGGCCGAGCGGTCGGAGGGGCTGCGCGAGCACGTCGAGTCGCACCGGGACGAGCCGGGCCCGTCGACCAGCCCCGAGGGCGAGGCCGAGATCGAGCTCGCCGCCGGGCACGAGGGCGAGCCGGTCCTGCCCGGCACGTTCGTGGACTACGAGCCGTTCCCGCGCGAGTACGAGCTGAGCGTCGCGCAGACCGTCCTGCGCGTGCACACCCGCGTCGCCGACCTGTACAGCCAGCCCATGGACCAGGTCGAGCAGCAGCTGCGGCTGACCGTCGAGGCGCTGCGCGAGCGGCAGGAGCACGAGCTCGTCAACAACCGCGACTTCGGCCTGCTGCACAACGCCGACCTCCGGCAGCGCATCTACACCCGGTCCGGCCCGCCCACCCCGGACGACATGGACGAGCTCCTCACCCTGGTGTGGAAGGAGCCCGCGTTCTTCCTCGCGCACCCGCGCACGATCGCCGCGTTCGGCCGCGAGTGCAGCCGCCGGGGCGTCTACCCCGACCCGGTCGAGGTCCAGGGCCACCACATCCCGGCCTGGCGCGGGGTGCCGCTGTTCCCCTGCAACAAGATCCCGATCAGCCGGACCCGGACCAGCTCGGTCCTGCTGATGCGGACCGGCGAGGCCGCGCAGGGCGTCGTCGGCCTGCACCGCACCGGCCTGAAGGACGAGGTCCAGCCCGGCCTGTCGGTCCGCTTCATGCACATCGACGAGCACGCGATCATGTCCTACCTCGTCAGCGCCTACTACTCCGCCGCCGTGCTGGTGCCGGACGCGCTCGCCGTCCTGGAGAGCGTGGAGATCGGGGTGGCGCAGTGACCGCCACCGCCAACGAGCCCGCCGCCGGGCCCGGCCCCGAGCCCGACGCCACCGCCGACGGGGAGGGCCGGCTGAGCCTGTCGACCCGCGCGGCGCGGAACCTGGCGACGACCACCAAGTCGGCGCCGATGATGCAGGGCATCACGCCCCGCTACCTGCTGCGGCTGCTGCCCTGGGTCGAGGTCCCGGGCGGCTCCTACCGGGTGAACCGGCGTCTCGCGCACACCGTCGGCGACGGTGTCGTGGAGTTCGTCAACACCGGCGCGTCGGTCAGCGTGATCCCGGCCGAGCTGGCCGAGCTGCCGCAGCTGGCCGGCGTGGACGAGCCGCTGCTGCAGGACGCCGCCGGCCGGTTCGTCCAGCGCGAGTACGAGCCCGGCGACGTGATCGTCGAGCCCGGCGGCACGGTCGACCGCGTCGTGCTCATCGCGCACGGCAAGGTCGAGCAGGTCGGCCGGGGCGAGTACGGTGCGGAGGTCGTGCTCGACCTGCTCGCCGACGGCCGCTACTTCGGCGCGGCGGCGCTGCAGCCCGCGCCGGGCGAGTGGGAGCACGCCTACCGGGCGGTCACGCCGACGACCGTGCTGGTCCTGTCGAACGACCAGATCGGCGAGCTGCTCGGCCGCCACCCGGAGCTGCGCGAGCGGCTGGCGTCCTTCGCGGACGCGCCCCGGCCGCCGACCAACGCCAAGGGCGAGGCCGAGATCGAGCTGGCGTCCGGGCACGAGGGCGAGCCCGTCCTGCCCGGCACGTTCGCCGACTACGAGCCGGCCCCGCGCGAGTACGAGCTGAGCGTCGCGCAGACGCTGCTGCGCGTCCACACCCGCGTCGCCGACCTGTACAGCCACCCGATGGACCAGGTCGAGCAGCAGCTGCGGCTGACCGTCGAGGCGGTGCGCGAGCGGGAGGAGGACGAGCTGATCAACAACCGCGACTTCGGCCTGCTGAACAACGCGGACCTGAAGCAGCGGATCCAGACCCGGTCCGGCCCGCCCACCCCCGAGGCCATGGACGACCTGCTGAGCCGCCGCCGCGGCACCAGGTTCTACCTGGCGCACCCGCGCACGATCGCGGCGTTCGGCCGCGAGTGCACCCGGCAGGGCGTCTATCCGGGGACGGTCGAGCGGTTCGGCCGCCGGCTGATGTCCTGGCGGGGCGTGCCGATCTTCCCGTGCGACAAGATCCGGATCAGCGACCGCGGCACCAGCGCGGTGCTGGCGATGCGGATCGGGGAGAGCGACCAGGGCGTGATCGGCCTGCACCGCACCGGCCTGCCGGACGAGCTGCAGCCCGGCCTGTCGGCCCGGTTCACCGGGATCGACGACCGCGCCGTCATGTCCTACCTCGTGTCCGCGTACTTCTCCGCCGCCGTCCTCGTGCCGGACGCGCTCGGTGTCCTGGAGAACGTCGAAGTCAGCCGATGAGCCCCGATCCCCGCATCCCCACCAGGGAGGCCGCAGTGCCCCGCCGACGCACCGCGCCGACGCGCGCCGCAGCGACCGTGTCCGCGGACGCGGACGCGGCGACACCGAGTCCCGCCCAGCCGCCCGCCCCCCGCCGGGCGCGCGGCCCGGGCGGGCCCGCGACCGACGGCTC
>NZ_JBFAOF010000334.1:0-7073 GCF_040675125.1 Spirillospora sp. NPDC049652
GTCGCGCGCCTGGCCGGAACCATGGCGTTGGTCCTGGCCGCCGCCGCATGCGCCGGCGGAACACCCGGCGGGTCCACCCGCGGCGGGGACACCTCGATCACCGTGCTCGACTACTACACCGAGAAGTCCGAGCACGACCAGTGGGACCAGGTCCTCGCCGCGTGCGGCAGGGCCGCCGGCGTCAAGGTCGAGCAGACGAGCGTCCCACCGGCGTCGCTCGTCCCGCGGGTCCTGCGGCAGGCGTCGTCGCGGACGCTGCCCGACCTGCTGATGCTGGACAACGCCGACGTGCAGCAGATCGCCCGGACCGGTGCGCTGACCCCGCTGGACCAGTACGGCATCGACACCCGCGGCTTCGTCCCCGGCATCCTGTCGGCGGGCACCTACCAGGGGAAGGTGTACGGCCTGGCCCCCTACGTCAGCACGGTCGCCCTCTTCTACAACAAGAAGACGCTCGCCGAGTCGGGCGTCGCGGTGCCGCGGACCTGGAACGAGCTGAAGGCGGCCGCGGCCCGCCTGACCCGTCCCGGACGGTACGGCATGGCCGTGGACGCGAGCGCCGACTTCGAGGGGACCTGGCAGTTCCTGCCCTTCCTGTGGTCCAACGGCGGCGACGAGAAGAAGCTGGACACGCCGCAGGCCGCGCAGGCCCTCCGGCTGTGGGTCGACCTGGTGAACAGCGGCTCCATGTCCAAGTCGGTGCTGAACTGGACGCAGGCGGACGTCCACGACCAGTTCGCCGCCGGACGGACGGCCATGATGCTCAACGGCCCGTGGCGCATCCCCGCGTTGGCCAAGGACAAGACCCTGGAGTGGGGCGTCGCCCCGATCCCCGTTCCCCGGGCCGGGCTCACGCCGGTCGGGCCCCTCGGCGGTGAGGTGTGGACGGTCCCGCAGAGCGCTTCCAAGTCCCGGCAGAAGAAGGCCGCCGAGGTCCTCGGCTGCCTGACCATGGCCTCCACCATGCTCACGCTGGCCGGGCAGCACCAAACGGTGCCCTCTCGGGCCGCGGCCGCCGCCCGGTACGCCGAGCAGAACCCGTCGATGTCGGTCTTCGTCAAGGGCGCGGAAGCGGCACGCATCCGCACCCGGGAACTCGGCGTCGGATGGCCGAGGGCTGCGACCGCGATCTACACCGCGATCCAGTCCGCGTTGACGGGACGGCAGACGCCGGAGGAGGCCCTCCGGCAGGCGCAGCAGTTCGCGACCCGTGACTGACCTGCTCCTGGGACACGGCAGGGAGGCCGGGCGGGGCCACGACCCCGCTGGCAGGGCGGTCCGGGGCGTGATCCGCGCGCGCAGGGCGGAACGGCTGGCCCAGTGGCTTTTCGTCCTGCCCGCCGCCGCCTACCTGCTGCTCTTCTTCGGCTACCCGCTCGCCAAGAACGTCGTGGTCAGCTTCCAGGACTACACGACCACGACCTTCTACACCGGCGCCGCCCCGTTCGTGGGGTTGCGGAACTACTCGAAGGTTCTCTTCTCGGACCTGTTTCCGAGGCCCTGGCGCACACCGTCGTGTTCACCGCCGGCTCGATCCTCGGGCAGTTCGTCATCGGCCTGGCCCTCGCGCTGTTCTTCCAGCGCCGCTTCCCTCTGGGCGGCGTCCTGCGGTCGCTACTGCTGCTCCCCTGGCTGATGCCGCTGGTCGTCTCCGGAACAGCGTGGAAATGGATGCTCGACCCCGACACCGGCGTCGTCAACACCGCGCTCCGCACGCTGCATCTCACCTCCTCCGGAATCCCCTGGCTCACCGGCACGCCGCAGGCGCTGGTGTCGGTCACCCTCGTGAACGTCTGGGTCGGGATCCCCTTCAACACCGCGATCCTGTACAGCGGGCTCCAGAACATCCCCGCCCACCTGTACGAGGCGGCGAAGCTGGACGGCGCCGGTCCGGTGAGCGCGTTCCGCCACATCACGTGGCCACTGCTCCGTCCCGTGGTGAGGGTCCTCCTGGTGCTGGGGGTCGCCTACACGATCAAGGGGCTGGACCTCGTCCTCACGGTGACGGGCGGCGGGCCGGCGGGTTCCACGGAGACGCTCGCCACGCAGGCCTACAAGCTGTCCTTCCAGGAGTTCGAGTTCGGACGCGGCGCCGTGCTGGGCAACGTCCTGGTGGCCATCTCATTCGTGTTCGCCGTCGTCTACCTGCACGCCGGCCGCCGCGCCCAGGCCGCCGGGCAGGTGGCCCCGTGAAGCGCGCACCGAGACGGGGCGTCCTTTCCACCGTCATCGGGATCGTCCTGCTCGCGGTGATGCTGTTTCCCGTCTACTGGATGGTGAACGCGTCCCTGCAGCCCGCCGGGAACCCGCTGCGGGGAGGCTGGTTCCCCCGCACGCCGGATCTCAGCGGATACGTCACCGCACTGCACGACCAGGCTGGCAACCTCGCGACCAGCCTCGTCCTCGCCCTCGGCAGCGTGGCGCTGAGCCTCGTCCTCGCCGCCCCGGCGGCCTACGCGCTGGCCCTGTTCTCCCTCCGGGGCACCAACCTGGTGCTCCTCGGCATCCTGGTCACCCAGATGGCGCCGGGCGTCGTCGTCGCCGACGCCCTCTACAGCGCCTACGCCGACCTCGGACTCCTGAACTCCCACGTCGGGCTGATCCTCGCCGACTCCACCGCCGGCGTCCCCTTCGCGATCATCATCCTGCACGCCTTCATGCGGACCATCCCCCGCGAGATCATCGAGGCCGCCCGCGTGGACGGCGCGGGCGGGTGGCGCGTCCTCGGCTCCGTGGTCCTCCCGATGAGCACCGGCGCTCTGGTCACCGCGGCGGTCTTCACCTTCCTGTTCACCTGGGGCGACTTCCTCTTCGCCCTCACCCTGACCACCACCCCGGCCGTCCGGCCGGTCACCCTCGGCCTCTACCAGTACCTCGGCGCCCACACCGACCACTGGAACGCCGTCATGGCCACCACGGTCCTCGCCTCCGTCCCGGCCGTCCTGCTGCTCGTCATCGCCCAGCGCCACGTCACCGCAGGCGCCGCCGGCGGCGCCACCGGGTGAGGAATCCCCGTCCCCCGATCTAGCGGGTTCACGTGATGTGCCGAGGCCCCGTGCGGTGGCAGCGTGGCCTTGCACGCGAATCGGAAGGGCGGAGAACATGACAGCGGATGTCCAGGTGAGGAGCGGTCTCGGCGGCTTCGACATCCCCGACTCGATGCCCGTCCCGCGCCGGAGGGCGTACTGGCGCGAAGCCCTGTCCCAGACGTTCGGCGCCGTGGACATCACCGTCCCCGAAGAGGTGTACTCCGGCACGATCCGGGCGACGCCGCTCGGCCGGCTCCGCGCCGTCTCACTCGCCGGCGACTGCCAGGACGCCCTGCGCACCCGCCGGCACGCCGCGCGGGACGGCCAGGACGACTACATCGTCGTCAAGACCCTGGACCGGGGATTCGCCCGCCTGGAGCAGGACGGCCGTGAGGCGCTCCTCGGTCCCGGGGACATCTTCGTCTACGACCTCGCCCGGCCCATCCGGCTGAAGTTCCCCCAGCCCTTCCTGAGCAAATCCGTCGTCCTGCCCAAGGACGTCCTCGGCATCAGCGACGCCGACATCTCCCACCTCACGGCCCGCCCGCTCGCCTCCGACAGCCCCGTCGGGGCGCTGCTCGCCCCCTTCGTGACCGGCGTCGTGGACGGCGCCGCAAGCCTCTCCCCACGCGCCGGCGAACTGATGGCCCGCAACATCGTGGACCTGCTCGGCGTCCTCACCGACGAACTTCTCGACCGGACAACGGAGGACACCCCCGGCGGCAACCGGGCACTGCTGCTGCGGATCCAGGCGTTCATCGACCGGCACCTCGCCGACCCGGACCTCACCCCGCAGGCCATCGCCGGGGCGCACCACATCTCCCTGCGCTACCTCCACAAGCTGTTCGAGGGCGAGAACGCCACCGTCAGCCGGTGGATCCAGCGACGCCGCCTGGAAGAGTGCCGCCGCGACCTGTCGCTCCACGGCAACGCCACGATCGCCGCCGTCGCCCACCGCTGGGGTTTCACCAGCGCCGCCCACTTCAGCCGAGTCTTCCGAGCCGCCTACGGCATGACTCCTCGCGAATGGCGCGCCACCCAGGAGGCCTCCCAGCAGCCCGCCACCTCCAGGCCGCCCCGCCGAGCCCTCACGCCGGTCCCGGCACTCCGCCCCACCACAGCCACCCCAACGCCCGGCGCCCGCTGCAACGCACCTGGTCAGGGCTCGACGCAGCGGAGAGGGTCCAGGGCCGTCCCTGCCGCCGGCTGAAACATCGGCCGGACGCTGATCGGCCGGACGGGGGGCGCACCCTCGGCGGTGTCGGAGGCGGTGCTGTCGGGGTACTGATCAAGCGGCCTGGGCCTTCGAGACGGCCATAGTGCGCCTGTGGTCACCACCGCGTGCACGGCCCGACAAGGTGCGCCCCGCCCCGCCGCCTAGCGTCACCCGCGTACGCAATGCACGACACCGCAGGAGGCGCACCATGACCACCAACCCGCCCACCCCGCACGGCAGCCAGCCCTGGCTCCATCAGAAGGGAGAGGTCATCCAGAAGTTCGACACCGTCAAGCAGTTCCCGGTCGCGCTGTCCTTCGAGACGCGGATGTACTCCTGCCAGCGCCTGAACAAGGCCCTCGCGGACACGCAGATCCTCCACGGCCTGTACAAGAAGCACCACTGGCTGATGCGCGGCGCGACCTTCTACCAGCTGCACCTGGTCCTGGACCGGCACGCGTCCGAGCAGCTGGAGATCATCGACGCGCTCGCGGAGCGCGTCCAGTCGCTGGGCGGCGTGGCCGTGGGAGACGCCCGGCACGCCGCCGAGATCACCTCGATTCCGCGTCCGCCGGACGGGGTGGAGAAGGTCCCGGCCATGCTGTCGCGGCTCCTCGAAGCCCACGAGACCATCCTCGCCGAGGCGCACGACGCCGCCGCCCGGGCCGCCGCGAGCGGCGACGACGGCACCAACGACCTGCTGGTCTCCCAGGTGATCAGGACCGGGGAACGCCAGGCGTGGTTCTTGGCCGAGCACCTGGTCGACACTCCCCTGGTCCGCATCTGAGGCACGGCGGACGCACGGTGCAGGTGGCCTGGTGAACGCCCCGCCCGGCCAGGACCACCACACCGCGTCGCGCCTTTCCGGTGTGCCCTGGCCGATGATTCTTCCGCGCCGTGCTGGTCTGTACGCGGAGTACCGACTGACAGGAGGCCGACGGAATGCGGAAACTGAGCTTCGGCATGAACGTGAGCCTGGACGGCTACATCGCGGCGCCGGGCGACGACATCGGCTGGAGCGTGCCGAGCGACGAGCTGTTCCAGTGGTGGTCCGACCGGGTGGCGGCGACCGGCGTGTCGCTGTACGGGCGCAAGCTGTGGGAGACGATGAGCTCCCACTGGCCGACCGCCGACCAGCAGCCCGGCGTCACACCGGCCGAGGTCGAGTTCGCCCAGCGCTGGCGGGACATGCCGAAGGTGGTGTTCTCCTCGAAGCTCAGCACGGTCGACTGGAACACCCGCCTGGTCACCGGCGACGCGGTCACCGAGATCGCCCGGCTCAAAGGCGAGGACGGCGGCCCCATGGACATCGGCGGCGCCACTCTGGCCGCGGCGGCCGCCCGAGCCGGGCTGATCGACGAGTACGTGCTGGTCACCGCGCCGGTCCTGGTGGGCGGCGGCACCCCGTTCTTCACGGCCCTGGACAACTGGGTGAACCTGACCCTGGTGGATACCCGGACGTTCCCCGACGGCGTCCTCATGACCAGATACGAAACCAAGCGCTGAACGGCGACCTCCGGGGGCCGGCGCGGCCTGGGGCTCGCGCCGGCCCCCGGTGGGCGGCTTCGGGAGGAGCCGCAGTGGGGCGGAGCTCGGCCGCTCAGGGCCGGCGGTGTTCGGGGTGTTCGGGGTGTTCGGTGGTGTTCAGGGCGTCGCGTTCGGCTTCGTCCAGGGCCCGGGTGTCGCGGGGCTCGACGTAGGGCTCCTGGGTCGGCGGGGTGCCCGCGGCGATGGCGCGGCCGCGTTCGAGTTCGGCGTTGAGCTCGGCGCCCAGCAGGATCGCGGTGTTGGTGATCCACAGCCAGACCAGGAAGATGATGATCCCGGCGAGGCTGCCGTAGGTCTTGTTGTACGAGCTGAAGTTGGACGCGTAGAACGCGAACACGGCCGAGGCCGCCAGCCACATCAGCAGCGCCAGGACGCTACCGGGGCTGACCCAGCGGAACCCCTGCTTGGCGTTGGGCGAGGCCCAGTACAGCAGCGCGAACAGGAAGCTGACCACCAGCAGCAGGACCGGCCACTTGACGATGTCCCAGGTGGTGACGGCGGCCGACCCCAGGCCGATCATGTCGCCGGCCTTGCGGGCCAGCGGCCCGGTGATCACCACGGCCATCACCGACACCGACAGCAGCACCAGCGTGACCACGGTGATGCCCATCCGCAGCGGCAGGGTCTTCCAGATCGGCCGTCCCTCGGGGACGTCGTAGACGGCGTTGCTGGCGCGCATGAACGCGCCCACGTACCCCGACGCCGACCAAAGCGCGGCGGCCAGACCGGCCAGAGCTGCCACGCTCGCGCCGCCGCGTCCGCGCTGCAACTGCGTCAGCGCGTCGGTGAGGACCTGTTTCACCGAGCCGGGCGCCATGTCCCCGACGTTGGTGATCAGGTCCTGGGACACCGACTTCCCCCCGAGCCCGATGACCGAGACGACCACGAGCATCGCCGGGAAGATGGACAGCACGCTGTAGTAGGTGAGCGCGGCGGCCCAGTCGCCCAGGTTGTCGTCCTTGTACTCGGCGACGGTGCGTTTGACCGCGCTCCACCAGGACTTGGGTGCCATCTCGGTCGGCCCGTCCGGCACGTCGGGGTCTTCTGTCCTCTCGGGCCCGCCTCGTCCGCTGGGCGCGCCGGCGCCCGCCGCCTGGGCGGCGCGGTCGTCTTCGCCATGAGGATCGCTCAGGGGGCCGGTCTTGCCGCGTTCGCTCATCACGATCTTTCGCTCGTTCTCCTCGTCACAGCACCGTGACCTGGGCGCGGCGGGCGCGCCGCGCGGCGCGGCGGCGGCGCCTCCACCTGAGCACCGTCAGGACCGCGGTGGCCGCGGCCGC
>NZ_JBFAOF010000335.1:0-7063 GCF_040675125.1 Spirillospora sp. NPDC049652
GGGACGGCCGCGACCCCGGCAGCCGTCACGTTCGGCAGTGCCAGCCCGGCCCCGATCCCGGTCACGACCAGCCCGGGCACGAGCGCCGTCCAGCCCGACTCCGCCGTGAGGAACGCCTGCGCGAAGCCGCCGGCCCCGATCAGCGCGAGCCCGCCCCCGACCGTCCAGCGCGGTGAGACGCCGTGCAGCAGCCGTCCCGCCAGCAGCGACGTCGCGAACGACACCGCCGGCAGCGGCAGGATCACCAGGCCCGCCTCCATCGGGGACAGGCCGAGCACCGTCCGCAGCCACAGCGTCGTGTCGATCAGCACCGCGAACGCCGCCCCCGACATCGCCAGCGACCCGATCATCACCCCGACGAACCCCGGCCGCCGGAGCAGCCGCAGGTCGAGCGTCGGATAGGCGGTCCGCCGCTGGACGGCCGCGAAGGCCGCGACCGCCACCCCCGCGACCGCCACCGACGTCCACAGCTCGCCGCCGCCGCGCGTCAGCCCGAAGGTGAGCGCGCCCGCCGCGACCGCGAACAGCGCGATGCCGGGGACGTCCAGCCGGTGCGCGCCCGGATCCCGCGACTCGCGCACCCTCCGCACCGTCACCGCGATCGCGACGGCGCTGACCGGCAGATTCACCAGGAAGATCCACCGCCAGCCGAGATGCTGCGTGAGCACCCCGCCGAGGATCGGCCCGATCCCGGACGCCGCCCCGCTCACCGCGCCCCACACGCCGAACGCCGTGCTGCGCTCGCGCCCCTCGTAGGACGCGGCGATCAGCGCCACCGTCGTCGCGAACATCGCCGCCGCCCCCGCGCCCTGCGCCGCGCGCGCCGCGACCAGCGTCGCCGCGTCCGGCGCGAGCCCGCAGGCCAGCGAGGACGCCGCGAACACCACCAGCCCGGCCAGGTACAGCCGCCGCCGCCCGATCCGGTCGGCGAGCGTCCCCGCGCCCATCAGCAGCGCCGCGAGCGCGAGCGCGTAGACGTCCATCACCCACTGCAGGGCCCCGAACTCCGTGCCGAGCCCGCGCGCCATGTCGGGCAGCGCCACCGTCACGATGTTCACGTCCACCAGCAGCATGAACGTGCCGAGGCACACCGCCGTCAGCGGTCCCCACCTGCCCATATCCGGTCCTTCCGAGTCGCTCCGTCGAACACCCGGACTCTCGGCCGCCGCCCCGGCGTGACGCCACACAAGGCCACGGAACAGAGCAGATCTCGACATCTCCTACTCTGCTGTGGTGGATATCGACGATCTCGACCGGCAACTCGTCCATGCGCTGCAACTCGACGGCCGCGCGCCGTTCAACCGGATCGCCGAGGTCCTGGACGTCTCCGACCAGACCGTCGCCCGCCGCTACCGTCGCCTGCGCTCGGCCGACCTGCTGCGCGTCGTCGCCGTCCCGCCCGCCGGATACCTCGCCCACGGCCGCTGGATGCTCCGCCTGCGCTGCGCCCCCGGCGCCGCGCTGCCCGTGGCCGAGGCGCTGGCCCGCCGCACCGACACGGCCTGGGTCCAGCTCGTGTCCGGGGGGACGGAGGTGCAGTGCATCACCCGCGCCGCGACCCCGGACGAAGCCGAACGACTCCTCCTGGACAAGCTCCCGAACACCAGCCGCATCGTGGACGTCGCGGCGCACTCGGTGCTGCACGTCTTCTACGGCTCACCCAGCCCGATCCGCCTGCTGGACGCTCTGACCCCCGAACAGGCCGCCGCGCTCAACCCGCATCCCGAGTTCGCCGCCGACCCCGCCGACATCCCGCAGTGCTCCCCGGACGACCGTCCCCTCCTGGACGTCCTCGCCCGCGACGGACGCACCGCCCTGCCCGACCTCGCCGCCGCGACCGGCTGGTCCGCCTCCACCGTCCGCCGCCGCGTCGACCACCTTCGCTCGCTCGGCGCGCTCCACTTCTACGCCGAGTTCGATCTGCGGCTCGTCGGCCTGAACCACGGCGCGCGCCTGTGGATGACGGCCGCCCCGTCCGACCTCGACGCCGCCGGACGGGCCCTCGCGTCCCACCCCGAGGTGGTGTTCGCCGCCGCCACCACCGGCGCGACCAACCTGGCCGCCAGCGTCCTCTGCCGCGACGCCCACGACCTCTACCGCTACCTCACCGACCGCGCCGCCGCGCTCCCGGGCGTGGCCCGCGTCGAGACGACCCCGATCATCCGCGACGTCAAGCGCCTGGGCCGCGTCCTGCCGCGAGGCTGAGTACCCCTCTGAGTACGCGGACGGTGGGCGAAGGACGCCGCCTTGGGGGATCTTGGAAGCATGCGCCCCGCGACCTCCCACCGCCCCGTCCGCGCCCTCGTCCTGGCCCGCGTCCTGCTCGGCCTGCAAGCCCTGGGCATGGCCGTCCCGGCGGTCTACCTGGTGCTGGCGACCTCCAAGGACGTGAGCTCCCCGGACAAGCTGACCGCGGAGCTCGCGAAGGTGGTCGCGGTCCTCGGATTCGGTCTGGGCGTGGTCGCCCTGGCCGTCGCGCTCTGCGCCTGGAAACTGGCGGCCGGGCGGGGCGTCCGGATCACGACGGTGGTCCTCGAAACGCTGATCGCCGTGGTCTGCCTTCCGCAGAGCCTGGCCGCCTACGACCGCCCGGTCCCGTTCGCCTTTCCCGCGATGGTCTTCCTCGCGACGGCCATCGCGCTCCTGGTGGTCTTCAACCTGGACGTCAGCGGTCGACGGTGACCACGATCTTGCCGACCTGGTTGTTCGCGGCCATGTGCCGGTGCGCCTCGACGATGTCCGCCAGCTCGAACGTCCGGTCCACGACGGGACGGAACGCGCCCGATCGCAGCCCCGAGTTCACGTAGGCGACGGCCCGCCGCATCCGCTCCGGGTCGCGGGACGTCTCGCGCATCGTGAACGACCGCATGTCCACCGCCGGCATCCCCAGGTCGAACCCCGGGAACGGCGTCGGCTGCCCGCTGAGCATCCCGTACTCGATCAGCTTCCCGCCCGGAGCGACGACCTTCATCAGGTCGAGCACGCCCGGACCGGCGACGGCGTCGAAGACGAACTCCGCGCCCCGCCCGCCGGTCAGCTCGCGGACGCGCTCTACCATGTCCTCGGTGTCGGTCACGACCACGTGCGCCGCGCCGTGCTCGAGCAGCGCCTCCTTCTTGCTCTCGCCGCGGGTCAGCGCGATCGCCGTCGCGCCCGTCCGCTCGGCGACCTGCAGCGCCGCGAGCCCCACACTGCTGGACGCGGCGTTCAGCACGACCGTGTCCCCGGGACGCATGCCGCCCACCTCGACCAGCCCGCCGTACGCGGTGACGTAGGGCATCCACACGGCCGCGCCGTCGATCACGCTCACGTACTCGGGCCGGTGCAGCACCGCGTGCGCGGGCACGATCGCCTGCTCGCCGTAGATCCCGTAGTCGTTCTGCGAGAACGCGGGGACCGTGCTGATCGGATCGCCGGTCTTGAAACCCTCGACCCCGTCCCCGACGGCCTCCACCACACCCGCGGCCTCGTAGCCGAGCTTCCCCGGGAAGCGCTTCACCGGCTCGATGTACCGCCCCTCGCGGAACAGCGCCTCGGCCCGGTTGAGCCCGATGGCGTCCACCCGGATCCGGATCTCGCCGGGCCCCGGGTCGCCGACCTCGACGTCCTCCACCCGCATCACCTCGGGGCCGCCGAGCTCGTGGAACAACACCGTCCTGGCCATCGTGGACCGTCCTTCGTTCGTCTCGTCCGTCCGACGGTGATCAGTGAACGCCTAAGTTCGATGGATGTCAAACTTCGATCGCTGTCGTACGATGGACCGCATGGACGACCGCACCCCGCCCCACCCGTCCGTCCGGGACGTCACGCTCCAGCAGATCCTCGAGGCCCTCGTCGACCCGGTGCGCCGCGGCATCGTCACCCGCCTCTGGGACTCCGACACCGCCATCAAGTGCGGCGGCTTCGACCTCACGGTCAGCAAGTCGACCGCCACCCACCACTTCAACGTCCTGCGCGAAGCGGGCCTGATCAGGCAGCACTACGCGGGCACCGCCCGCATGAACACCCTCCGCCGCGAAGAACTGGAGGAGTCCTTCCCCGGCCTCCTCGAAGCCATCGTCACCGCCGCCCACCGCGAAGAATGACCCCCGAGCGTGCGCGCGACCGCGGACACCGGCGCAATCGCCGGACGGCTGACATGCTGGTGGCGTGGCTGGTGCTCGGCGTCCCGAGTGGACGGACGACTGCTGCGTGATCTGTCCGGCGCAGAAGCTCGCTCTGGGGGAGTTCGACGTCGTCGGCAAGCCCGGCGCTCGCTACGACTTCGACCGCGAACGCGGTCACCGCGTCGACACCGTCACCGGCCACCCGGTATGCGTACACCCCTTCCGAGTCGGCTTGGAACCAGCGCCCTACGCGTCCGCAGCAGACGGCTGGCCCGACCCGGCAGCCCCGCCACCCGATCCGCTTGATCCCGCGCAAGCACCCCGTCCGGCCGGCGCACCGCGCGGCGTGTTCATCCCCACGCCAGACCAGCTTGAGTTACCAGAGCTCGTGGACGACCTGGAGGGCTGGCTTGTGGCGATGCTACGCACGGCCCCAGAAGACGCATTGGCCTCCGCCTTGGATCAGGCAGAGACCATCGCCGCCCAGCGCTTCAGCGGCGCCCAGATAGTCGAGGCCCTCCGCCGAGTACTCGCCACCGAGCGGTAGGACGCCAAGTCGATCTGCCTGGCACCGAGCGCCTTACCTGCGCCAAGCCGGACGCGGCTTGCTCACGCGGTGCTGTCCTCGCTGAGGGTTGCGCGGAGTGAGGCCCAGCCGTCTCGGTCGAGCGTTAGGACTGGATCGGTGGGTGCCTTGGAGTCGCGGATGGCCATCCGTGCGTGGGGCAGGCGCGCTACTTCAACGCAGTTGAACTCCTCGTCACTGCGGGAGGACTTGCGCCAGGTGAGGTCGTTATCGTGCGTCACAGATCTTCAACTCCCTTGTAGGGCGATGATTCTCGCGATCAATGCAATCGACCGGTCAGGGGGAAGCGAGGTCTTCCTCAGCGTATCCACGCTTGCAACGAATTCCGCAACCTCAGGTGCTGAATCCACGAAACTGATGGATCTCTTGCCGCCTTGGTGCACGAGGGGGTTGGCGCGGTCGAAATCCAAGATCGTGAAGGGGCCCGCGAGGGCGGAGTGTGCGCCCACGTCGAGCGGGATCACACGGATTTCGATGTTCGGCTTCCGCGCTAGTCGCTGCAGGTGGTGAAGCTGCTCGGTCATGGCCTGCCGTCCGCCGACCGGACGGCGGAGCGCGGCCTCGTCGATCAGTGCGAGGAGCTTCGGCGGCTGCGGACGGCTGAGGATCGCCTGCCTGCCCAAACGCGTCGCGACCCTTGTCTCGATCTCCAAGGGAGGGACGCCGGACGCCAGCATGAGGGCGCGTGCGTACTCGGGGATCTGCAACAACCCCGGGACGAGTGAGATCTCAACGTTCGTGATGCGGATCGCCTGCGCCTCGAATCCGATCAGCGCCTTGAGTGGTGTGGGATAGATGCTGTCGCCGGGCTCCCACCAGCCGGGCATCTCCGCGTCCCGCGCGAGAGCGAGCAGGCGTTCGCGCTCACCGCCCACCACGCCGTACGCGCCGAGAACCGTCGCGACCTCCTCGGCCGTCGCCACCCGCAAGCCGTTCTCCGTGCGGTTGAGGGTAGCCGCCGTCCAGCCGATGCGCTCGGCCGCTGCCCGGGTGCTGAGTCCAAGGTTGTTGCGCAACGCGAGAAGCTCGGCACCGAGCGTTCTGCCGCGAGCGGTCGCTGCTTTCCTGGGCATCGCAGCCTCCTCGTCGTGTCGTCGCGACGACCGGGGTGTTTCCAGTACTGCAACTCGTTGCCCGAGCGGGCACGAGATGGAAGCGTTAAGCAACGAAGCTACTACGTACTGTGATCATCCGATGGTGTTCGCACCGAATCACGCGTGATGACCACATGACCCAGATGAGCGAGGTGGAGCGCGATGCGGAGAAGCGGGATCGGGAGGACGGTAGCGGGGCGGATGATGGTGGAGCCGGGGATCGCGACGATCGGGGTCGGGCCGTGGACGGCTCGGGCGTGGCGGCTGCATCCGGGACGGGCGGAGCGGCGGGCGCGGGAGATCGTCCGGGGCGTGCTCGTCCGGGCCGGCGTCGGGGAGGACGGCGTGAACGACCTGGAACTCGTCGCCGCCGAACTCGCCGCCAACGGCGTCCAGCACGCCGAGCCGCCGCTGGAACTGCGCGTCCTGTTCGCGGGGTCGTCGCGCCGTCCCGTCTGGTGCGAGATCGCGGACGCCGACCCGTTCCTCGGCCGCGTCCCCGACCTCCTGCGACCGCCGCCCGTCCTGGACGACAGTGACCTCGACGCGCTCATCGACAGCCTGGGCACGGACGGCCGGGGCCTCACCATGGTCCACGCCCTCACCACAGGCCACTGCGCCGTCTACCCGACCACGACCTTCTCCCGCTTCGGAATAGGCAAGGCCATTGGCTTCTCCCTCCTCTGACCCGCCCGGTGGCCCGCCGTCGCTCAGAGGCTCGCAGGCCGTTACGGCACCCGGCTGAAGGGTGTCCGGCGTGCGCGGGTTCGATGGCCCTCGCGCCGTGGACCTTCCTTTCAGCGCACCTCTGGTTGAGATTGACTACCGGTTGTTACGAGCCGCGCAGCGAAATTGGGGCGGAGGCCATCAAGGTGTTCGGATTGAACCGCGAATCGCTGCCGCGCGGGCGCTCGGCCGCCTTCCATGTTCGCCGCGCCGTTCTCCGGGACGCCCTGGCCCGGGGCGCGGCGGACGAGCACGAGGAGATGGCGGTCTGTCTCCGTGCTCTCGCTGAGCAGCCGTTCGCGGACGTGCTGTACGCGATGGTCGACGCGGCCGAGCGTCCCGGGGCTGTGGAAGTGCTGGGCCGGGACGTGGTCGAGATGCTGAAGCGGCCGGAGGTGCTGCGGCTGGTTTGGCCGCACTGAGACCTAGTGCCAGCCTCGAAGTGGCCTCAGCCACGCGCGCGAACGCGTTACCTGCCCGGTGGAGCGAAGCCGGAGGCGAGCGCAACCGGGCAGATCGCGAAGCGATGCCGCGTTCGCCCAGGCGCGGTC
>NZ_JBFAOF010000336.1:0-7060 GCF_040675125.1 Spirillospora sp. NPDC049652
CGCCGCGCCCGTCGCGGACGTCCCGGCCGCGGTGCCCGCCGCCCCGGCCCCCGCCCCCGCACCGGCAGCACCAGCCGCGCCGCCGCCGGGGCCGAGGAGCGCGGCGATCGGGAACAGGGACGCCAGAGCGGCGGCGGACGCGGCCAGCGCGCGCACGCCCCGGCGCTCCCAGTCCGGCCCGTAGGCGGCGGACGCGACCGCTTCCAGCTCCGCGACGAAGTCGGCGGCGCTCGGCGGACGCCGCGCCGGATCCTTGGCCATGCCGTGCCCGACGAGGGGCCGCAGGGCCTCCGGGACGGCCTCGACGGGCGGCGGCTCGGTCAGATGGGCGTTCTCCAGCTCCGCCGCGCCGCCGGCGAACGGCCTGCGTCCTGTCACGCACTCGAAGAACACGCAGGTCGCGGCGTAGACGTCGGTCGCGGGCGTGGCGACGCCGCGCCGCCACTGCTCCGGGGCCATGTACGGGGGCGTGCCCGCGCCGCCGCTCTCCCGGCCCGCGCTGACCGCGATGCCGAAGTCGATCAGCTTGCTGCGGCCGTCCGGCGGGACGACGACGTTGGCGGGCTTGTAGTCGCGGTGGACGACCCCGAGCGCGTGCGCGGCGGCGAGGCCGAGCAGCGAGCCCTTCAGGACCGAGAGGGCGGCCTCCGGGGCGAGCGCGCCCTCGCGCTCCAGGACGGTCCGCAGCGGCACGCCGTCCACGGCCTCCATGACGATCGCCGCGCCCTCGGCGGTCTCGACCAGCTCGAAGAGCCGCACGACGTGCGGGCTGCCGGCGCGGCCGAGCATCGCGGCCTCGTGCCGCAGCAGCGCGCGGTCCGCGCCGTCCTGGACGTACTTGACCGCCACGAGCGTCCCGGAGGCGTCGTGCCGGGCGAGCACCACCGCGCCCTGCCCGCCCTCGCCCAGCTCCCGGACGGTCGTGAACCCCGGGACCCGCCACCCGCCCATCGCCCGCACCCCTCGAACAAGATCGCGATTCGGGCCCGAAATGTAGCGGATGGACGATCTTCACGCGTTCCGGCGCGTTCCGGGCGCGGGGAAGGCGGGGGCCGGGCGCCGGCGTCCCCGGCGCGCGGCGGGCCCCCGGACGGTCAGGCCCTCAGCAGCGGGCGGTCGGCGGGCGGGACGCCGATGTCGGCGCCGGGCACGGGGACGTCGGCGGGGACGGCCGAGCGGAAGGCGTCCAGGGCGGCGCGGATGGCGGGGCGGCGCGCGGCCTCCTCGCGCCAGACGGCGTAGACGCGGCGGGTGAGCGGGGACTTGAGGGTGACGATCTCGACCTCGGGCGGCACGTCGCAGCGCCCGAGCCTCGGCAGGATCGCGATGCCCAGCCCGGCCGCGACCAGGGTGAGCTGGGTCGCGAACTCGTAGGCGTGGTGCTCGATGTGCGGCTCGCGGTCGATCGAGCGGAGCGTCCGGTGCAGCCAGTCGCAGCAGATCGAGCCGGGGGTGGAGCTGATCCAGCCCTCGCCCGCCAGCTCGTCCAGGTCGATCTCGCTGCGGCCGGCCAGGCGGTGGCCGGGCGGCAGCGCGACGTCGGCGACGTCCGCGCAGATCACGCCCTTGACCAGGCCCTCGGCGAGCGGCAGCGGCTCGTTGCTCCAGTCCTGCACGACGGCCAGGTCGAGGTCGCCGCGGACGACCAGCGGCATGCTCTCCAGCGGGTCCTGCTCGCTCAGGTGGACGCGCAGGTCGGGGTGGTCGGCGCGCAGGGAGCGCAGGGCGGCCGGGAACAGGCCGCGGATCGCGGTCGGGAAGGCCCCGACCGACAGCAGCCCGACGACCGCCCCCCGGTGCGCCTCCAGGTCGGCCTGGGCCTGCTCGACCAGCGACAGGATGCGTCCGGCGTGCCCGACGAGCAGCTGCGCGGCGTCGGTCAGCCTGACCCCGCGGCCGTTGCGCTCCAGCAGTTTCTGGCCGGTCTCCCGTTCGAGCTTGGCGAGCTGCTGGGAGACGGCGGAGGTGGTGACGTGGAGCACGTCGGCGGCCGCGCTGACCGACCCGTAGGTGGCCACCGAGTGGAGGGCGCGCAGACGTTCCAGATCCAGCATGAAGCAATGCTAAATCCATCTGTCAAGAAGTTCTAGCTTGTCCTAAACACACCGTTCTCAGGACGATCGGGACATGCGTACCCGCCACGTCCTGCTCGCCGTGCTGATCGCCGCGGTCTGGGGCTTCAACTTCGTGCCGATCAAGATCGGCCTGGAGCACTACCCGCCGCTGTTCTTCGCCGCGCTGCGCTTCACCGTGGCCGCGCTGCCCGCGGTGTTCCTCGTCCGGCGGCCGCCCGTCCCGGCGCGGTGGCTCCTGCTGGTCGGGCTCCCGCTCGGCGTCGGGCAGTTCGGGCTGCTGTTCATCGCGATGCGCGTCGGCATGCCCGCCGGGCTGTCGTCGGTCGTCCTGCAGCTGGCCGCGCTGTTCACGGCGCTGATCGCGTGGCTGACGCTGCGGGAGCGGCTCCGCGCCGGGCAGGTCGCCGGGATGGCCGTGGCCTTCGGCGGCGTCGCCTGGCTCGGCGTCCTGCAGTCGGGCGGGACGAGCGGACCGGCCGGCGCGTTCCTGCTCTGCGTCGCGGCGGCGTTCATGTGGGGTCTGGCGAACGTCGCCATGCGCCGGATGAACGCCCACGCCACCGGTCCGGTCGACTCGTTCGGGTTCATGGTGTGGGTCTCGCTGGTGCCGCCGCTGCCGCTGCTCGGCCTCTCGCTGGTCTTCGAGGGCCCGGACGAGATCGGGCGCTCGCTCGCGCACACCTCCCTGGAGGGGCTGGGCGCGCTGGCCTACATCGCCTACCTGTCCACGCTGCTCGGTTACGGCCTCTGGGGGCTGCTGATGCGCCGGTACGAGGCCGGCACGGTCAGCATGTACGCCCTGCTCGTCCCGCCGTTCGGACTGGCCGGGGCCCGGTTCGCGCTGCACGAGGACGTGAGCCCGGCGCGCCTCGGCGCGGCCGCGCTGATCGTCGGCGGTGTCGCGCTCGGCGCCGTCCGCCTCCGGCTCCGCTCCCGGCGGCCCGCGCCGGCCGCCGGACCCACTGCCGAACCGGCCGCCAAGTCGACACCTGATCCCGTCCGCGATCCCGTCCCCACGAGGTGACTCCGATGTTTGGAACGCATGTCCCGCTGGTCACACCCTTCACCCCCGAGGGCGAGGTGGACGCGGCGTCCCTCGAACGGCTCGCCGTCCACGTCCTGGACGGCGGGGTGGACGGCCTGGTCGCGCTGGGAACCACCGGTGAGGCCGCCACGCTCACCCCGGACGAGGTGGAGACCGTCCTGCGCGTCTCCCGGAAGGTCTGCGACGCCTACGGCGTGCCGCTGACCGTCGGGGCGGGGACGATGGGGACCGACGCCACCATCGCGCAGGCGCGCGAGCGCGCCCCTTACGCGGACACGCTGCTGGTCGTCGCCCCGTACTACCTACGGCCGTCCGAGGACGGAGTGGTCAACCACTACGCCGCCGTCGCATCGGCCGTTGACGTGCCGGTTCTGATGTACAACATCCCCTACCGGACGGGCCGGGCGCTCTCCGCCGAGACCCTGCTGCGCATCCTGGCCCTGGACGGCGTCGCGGGGATGAAGCACTGTCCCGGCGGCATCGACGGCGACACGCTCGTCCTGCTGGCCGAGGCCGGAGAGAAGATCTTGTGCGGGGACGACGCGTACGCCTATCCCATGCGCGCGCTGGGCTCCGGTGGCGTGATCGCCGCGACGGGCAACCTGGTGCCGTCCGCCTACGCGAACCTCGACCTCGCCACCCACGAACGGCTCGTCCCCCTGGTGGGCGCGCTGTTCTCGGAGCCGTCCCCGACCGTCCTCAAGGCGTGCCTGGCGGCCCGGGGGCTGATCGACGACCCGGGCGTCCGCGCCCCGTTCGAGCCTCCGCACCCGGACACCGTCGAGCGCGCCCTCAAGGCCGCGCCCTGAGCGCCCTGAGGAACGCGCCCTGAGCGCCCTGAGGAACAGGCTCTGAGCGCTTCGAGGGACGGGCTCCCAGCGTCCTGAGAGGCTGGTGGTCCCACCCGCTTCCGCGGGCGGGCCGGGGGCGTCCCAGCGGTGCGCCCCCGGCCCCCGCGGTCAGGCGGACGCCTCGGCGGCGGCCCGCGCGGCGTGCGGCAGCGCGTCGACGATCTTCGAGAGCGCGGTGTCGTCGTGCGCGGCCGACAGGAACCACACCTCGAACGCGGACGGCGGCAGGTAGACGCCGCGGTCGAGCATCGCGTGGAAGAACGCGGCGAACGCGGCGGTGTCCTGCTTCTGCGCCTGGGCGAAGTTCTGCACGACGGGGGCGTCGGTGAAGAAGACCGAGAACAGGTTGCTCGCGCGCTGCACCCGGTGCGGCACACCCTCCTTGGCCAGCGCCTCGGTCACGGCCTCGGACACGGTCGCGGCGTTGCGGTCGATCGCCGCGTACACCTCATCGGTGGCGTTGCGCAGCGTGGCGAGGCCGGCGGCGGTCGCCAGCGGGTTCCCCGACAGCGTCCCGGCCTGGTAGACGGGACCGGCGGGGGCGAGGCGGGCCATCACGTCGGCGCGGCCGCCGAACGCGGCGGCGGGCAGCCCGCCGCCCATCACCTTGCCGAACGTCATGAGGTCGCCCGCGACGCCCTCCACGCCGTACCAGCCGGACCGGGACGCGCGGAACCCGGTGAGCACCTCGTCCACGATCAGCAGCGCGCCGGACCGCTCGCACAGCTGCTTCAGCAGCCGGTTGAAGTCCGTGGTCGGCGGGACGACGCCCATGTTGCAGGGCACCGCCTCGGTGATCACGCACGCGATCTCGTCGCCGTGGACGGCGAACGCCCGCTCGACCCCGATCACGTCGTTGTAGGGCAGCACGATCGTGTCTGCGGTGGTGGTCCCCGTCACCCCTGGGGTGTCGGGGAGGGCGAGCGTCGCCGCGCCGGACCCGGCGGCGGCGAGCAGCGCGTCCACGTGCCCGTGGTAGCACCCGGCGAACTTGACGACCTTGGAGCGCCCGGTGAACCCGCGCGCCAGCCGGATCGCCGACATGGTCGCCTCGGTGCCGGAGTTCACCAGCCGGACGGCCTCCACCGGCGTCCGCGCGACGATCTCCTCGGCCAGCTCGACCTCGCCCGGCGACGGCGCGCCGTAGGACGTCCCGCGCGCGGCCGCGCCGGTCACCGCCTCGACGACCGCCGGGTGGGCGTGCCCGAGGATCATCGGGCCCCACGAGCAGACCAGGTCGACGTACTCGTTCCCGTCGGCGTCGGTGAGGTACGGGCCGCGCGCGGACGTGATGAACCGGGGGGTGCCGCCCACCGCCCGGAACGCTCTCACCGGCGAGTTCACGCCGCCGGGGATCACCCGGCCGGCCCGCTCGAACAACTCCTGGGACTTGTCTGCATCGGTCACCCCTCCAGTCAACCAGTTGCAGTTCGGTGACGCGGCTTGACCTCGCCTGGTACCGGCCGATATTCCAGCAAAGGCGTCGTCTGCCCCTTGGGGACAGGCGAGAATGCTTCAGGCGGGATGTCGGTGTCGCGAGCGGCGGCACCCCCGGGTTCACCCGGCGCCGCCGGATCGGAGGGATGGCTCACACCGTGGTCGACGGCTGGACGGTTCCGGGATTCACCCACGAGCGGGACCTTGGCGGGGGCCCCGCGGGGCGCGTTGTGCTCGCGGTGGACGACATGACCCAGACCAAGGTCGCCATCCGCTATCTCGACAAGCGCCTCGAAGCGGACGAGGCGCTGCTGTCGCGGTACCGGATGGTGGCGCGCAGGCTGTCCCAACTGGAGGATCCGAACGTCGTCGATCTCTTCGACTTCGTCGAGAATCCCTCGCCGCACGGCGGGACGGCGATCGTGATGGAGCGCGCGGAGGGCGTCTCGCTCCGCCGCATCCTCGCCTCGCGCGGCCCCGCCGGGCCCCTGGCGGCCCTGTCGGCGCTCGGCGGCGTGCTGCTGGGGCTGGCGGCCGGGGAGGGGCGGGAGGTCGTCCACGGGGCGCTCCGGCCCTCCAACGTGATGGTCGCCCCGGACGGGGAGGCCCGCCTCACCGACTTCGGGCTCGGTTTCGGCCCCACCGCCGGGCCCGCCTACGCCGCGCCCGAACTCTGGGAGGGCGCGTCGCCGTCCGTCGCGTCCGACCTCTACGCGGCCGCCGCGGTCTTCTTCGAGTGCCTCACCGGACGGCCGCCGTTCAGCGCCCGGGGCAACTCCGGCTGGGCCAAGGCGCACCGCGAGACCCCCGTCCCGGTCGACCAGGTGCCGGGGCCGCTGCGCGACGTCCTCGCCCACGGCCTGGCCAAGGAGCCGGAGAAGCGGCCCGCGTCGGCCGCCGACTTCGCCGCCGAGCTGGAGGAGGCGGCGGTCGCGGCCTACGGGCCGTCCTGGGAGGCGCAGGGCCGGGGCCGGCTCGCCGAGCTGGTCAAGGAGGCCGCGGCCGCACGTCCACCACGGCGCGACCAGCCAGGACGTCATGGACACCGCCGCCATGCTCGTCGCGGCGCGCACCCGCCGGGAGATCACCGGCACGCTCGACCGCGTCCTGGCGCTGCTCGCCGGCCTCGCCGGACGGCACCGCGAGACGCCGATGCCGGGCCGCACGCTGTCGCGGCAGGCGCTGCCGACGACGTTCGGGCTCACGGCCGCGCAGTGGCTGCTCGGCTGCCTGGACGCTCGCGACCGGCTGGCGTCGGCCGTGCTGCCCGTCCAGCTCGGCGGCGCGGTCGGCACGCTCGCCGCCTACGGCCCGGACGGGCCCGCGCTGGCGGACGCGTTCGCCGACGAGCTCGGCCTCGACCGGGCCGTCCTGCCGTGGCACACCCGCCGCACCCCGGTCGCCGACCTCGGCGCCGCGCTGTCGCTGGTCACGGGCGCCCTCGGCAAGATCGCCACGGACGTGGCGCTGCTCGCGCAGAGCGAGGTGGACGAGGTCGCCGAGCCCGCGGGCCCCGGCCGCGGCGGCTCCTCGGCCATGCCGCACAAGCGCAACCCGGCGCTCGCCACCCTCGTCCGGTCGGCGGCGCTGCAGGTTCCGGCCCAGGTCCAGGTGCTGCTGGCCGCGCAGGCCGCCGCGCACGAGCGGCCGGC
>NZ_JBFAOF010000337.1:0-7046 GCF_040675125.1 Spirillospora sp. NPDC049652
CTGCCGTACCACCTGTCGGCCGTCACGCAGGCCGTCGCCCGCACCGCGCTCGCCCACGCGGGCGAGCTGCTCGGCTCGGTGGACGCGCTGCGCCGCGAGCGCGACGCGACCGTGGCGTGGCTGCGCGGCGAGGGCCTGCGCGTCGCCGACTCCGACGCCAACTTCGTCCTGTTCGGGACGTTCCCCGACCGCCGCGGGGTGTGGCAGGGGATGCTCGACAGGGGCGTCCTGATCCGGGAGGTGGGACCGCCCGAGTGGCTGCGGGTCAGCGTCGGCGCCCCCGAGGAGATGGACGCGTTCAGGAACGCACTCAGGACCGCGATCGAGGAGAGCAAGTGAGCCGCACGGGCAGGGTCTCGCGGGGGACCAAGGAGACCGAGGTCCTGGTCGAGGTCGACCTCGACGGTACCGGCGTCGTCGACATCGCGACCGGCGTCGGCTTCTACGACCACATGCTGGCCCAGCTCGGCAAGCACGGCTCGTTCGACCTGACCGTCAAGACGACCGGCGACCTGTACATCGACAGCCACCACACGATCGAGGACACCGCGATCGCGCTCGGCGCCGCGTTCCGGCAGGCGCTCGGCGACAAGGCGGGCATCCGCCGGTTCGCCAACGCCTCGGTGCCGCTGGACGAGGCGCTCGCCCAGGTCACCGTCGACATCGCGGGCCGTCCGTACCTGGTGCACAGCGAGCCCGAGGGCATGGCCCCGATGATCGGGCCGGAGTACGACACCACGATGACCCGGCACATCCTGGAGTCGTTCGTCGCCAACGCGGGCGTCTGCCTGCACGTCCACGTGCCGTACGGGCGCAACGCCCACCACATCGTGGAGGCGCAGTTCAAGGCGCTGGCGCGGGCGCTGCGGGACGCGGTCGCGTTCGACCCGAAGGTGCACGGCATCCCGTCCACCAAGGGAGCCCTGTAGGCATGGGCAAGTCGATCGTCGTCCTCGACTACGGGTCGGGGAACCTGCGCTCGGCCGAGCGCGCGATCGCCCGGCACGGCGTGGACGTCACCGTCACCTCCGACTTCGACGCCGCGCTGGACGCCGACGGCCTGGTCGTCCCGGGCGTCGGGGCGTTCGAGGCGTGCATGGCCGGGCTGCTGAAGATCAAGGGCGAGCGGATCATCGGGCGGCGGCTCGCGGGCGGCCGGCCGGTCCTCGGCATCTGCGTCGGCATGCAGATCCTGTTCGCGCGGGGCGTCGAGCACGGCGTCACCACCGACGGCTGCGACGAGTGGCCCGGCACGGTCGAGCGGCTGTCGGCGCCCGTCCTGCCGCACATGGGGTGGAACACCGTGGACGTCCCGTCCGGCTCGCGGCTGTTCGCGGGGCTTCCCGCCGACACGCGCTTCTACTTCGTGCACTCCTACGGGGTGCGCAGGTGGGAGCTGGAGTCCGACCCGTCCGGCAACATCAAGCCGCCGCTGGTCACCTGGGCCGAGCACGGCGACCGCTTCGTCGCCGCCGTCGAGAACGGCCCGCTGTGCGCCACCCAGTTCCATCCGGAGAAGTCCGGCGACGCCGGAGCGCGGCTCCTGGAGAACTGGCTCGCCACGGTCGACTGACCTCCCCTTCTCTTCCCACTCATTTCCGGCATCCCGGGTAAGGACCCCATGTCACTCACGCTGCTTCCCGCCGTTGACGTCGCCGACGGCCAGGCCGTGCGCCTGGTGCAGGGCGAGGCGGGCACCGAGACCTCCTACGGCGCGCCGCTGGAGGCCGCCCTCGCCTGGCAGGAGGCGGGCGCGGAGTGGATCCACCTGGTCGACCTCGACGCCGCGTTCGGCCGCGGCTCCAACCGGGAGCTGCTCGCCGAGGTCACCGGCCGGCTGGACGTGAAGGTCGAGCTGTCCGGCGGCATCCGCGACGACGCCTCCCTGGCGGCGGCCCTCGCGACCGGCTGCACGCGGGTCAACATCGGCACCGCCGCGCTGGAGGACCCGGCCTGGTGCCGCAAGATCATCGCTGAGCACGGTGACAAGATCGCCGTCGGCCTGGACGTGCGCGGCACCACGCTCGCCGCGCGCGGCTGGACCCGCGAGGGCGGCGACCTGTGGGAGGTGCTGGCCCGGCTGGAGGACGACGGCTGCCCCCGCTACGTCCTCACCGACGTCACCAAGGACGGCACGCTGCGCGGCCCGAACACCGACCTGCTCCGCGAGGTCTGCTCCCGCACCGACAAGCCGGTCATCGCCTCCGGCGGCGTCTCCTCCCTCGACGACCTGCGCGCCCTGTCCGGCCTGGTGGAGAAGGGCGTCGAGGGCGCGATCGTCGGCAAGGCGCTCTACGCGGGCGCGTTCACCCTGGAAGAGGCGCTGGAGGCCGTGCGTTGATCGAGCGCATCACCTCCGGCGGCCCCTGGGAGGACGAGATCGGCTACTCCCGGGCCGTCCTCGCCGGGGACTTCGCCTTCGTCTCCGGGTGCACCTCCACCGTGGACGGCGAGGTCGTCCACCCCGGCGACCCCTACCAGCAGACCCGCACCGCGATCGAGATCGCGCTGTGGTCGCTGGAGCGCCTCGGCCTCGGCCGCGAGCACGTCGTCCGCACCCGGATGTACGTCACCGACGCCGCCTACTCCGACGATGCCGGCCGCGCCCACGCCGAGTTCTTCCGCGACGTCCGGCCCGCCGCGAGCATGCTGGTCGTCGCCGGACTGATCGACCCGCGGCAGCTGGTCGAGATCGAGATCGACGCGTACCGGGGGGCATCGTGACCGTCGCCGTGCGAGTGATCCCCTGCCTGGACGTGGACGCCGGGCGGGTCGTCAAGGGCGTCAACTTCCAGAACCTGCGCGACGCGGGCGACCCGGTCGAGCTGGCCGCCCGCTACGACGCCGAGGGCGCCGACGAGCTGACCTTCCTCGACATCACCGCCTCGTCCGCCGACCGCTCCACCACCTACGACGTGGTGCGGCGCACGGCCGAGCAGGTGTTCATCCCGCTCACCGTCGGCGGCGGCGTCCGCAGCGTCGAGGACGTGGACCGGCTGCTGCGCGCGGGCGCGGACAAGGTGTCGGTCAACACCGCCGCGATCGCCCGTCCCGAGTTCCTGCGCGAGGCCGCGCACCGGTTCGGATCCCAGTGCGTCGTGCTGTCGGTGGACGCCCGCCGCGCCGAGGGCACCCCGTCCGGCTTCGAGGTGACCACGCACGGCGGACGCCGCGGCACCGGCATCGACGCCGTCGAGTGGGCCCGCCGCGCCGAGGAGCTGGGCGTCGGGGAGATCCTGCTGAACTCGATGGACGCCGACGGCACCAAGACCGGCTTCGACCTGGAGATGCTGCGGGCCGTCCGGGCCGAGGTGTCGGTGCCGGTCATCGCGTCCGGCGGCGCGGGCGCGGTGGGCGACTTCGCCCCCGCCGTCGCCGCCGGGGCCGACGCGGTCCTCGCCGCGTCGGTGTTCCACTTCGGCGACCTCACGATCCCCGACGTGAAGGCCGCCCTGCGCCAGGAAGGACTCCCCGTCCGTTGAAGGTAGCCCTCGCCACGTTCGCCGCGATCCCGGACGGCGGCCACGAGGCCGCGCTGCTGCGCGCGTCGCTCGCCCCCCTCGGCGTCACCGCCGACCCGGTCGTCTGGGACGACCCGTCCGCCGACTGGTCGTCCTACGACCTGACGGTCATCCGCTCCACCTGGGACTACACCGACCGTCCCGAGGAGTTCCTGACCTGGGCCGACGCGCTGCCCCGCGTCGCGAACCCGGCCCCGGTGCTGCGCTGGAACACCGACAAGCGCTACCTGCGCGACCTCGCCGCGGCCGGCGTCCCGACCGTCCCGACCCTCTGGGACCCGGACGACCTGCCCGACTGGGACGAGTTCGTCATCAAGCCCGCCGTCTCGGCGGGCTCCCGCGACACCGCCCGCTGGAAGCGCGGCGCCGAGGACGACCAGGCCCGCGCCCACCTGGAGTCCCTGCGCGGCACTCCGGCGATGGTCCAGCCGTTCCTGCCCGCCGTGGACACCGAGGGAGAGACCGCCCTGCTGTTCTGCGACGGCGAGTTCGCCCACGCCGCCCGCAAGGCCCCGATCCTGCGCGCCGGCGCGGGCATCGAGGGCCTGGTGACCGGCGAGGACGGCCGCGGCGCCATCACGAGGACCACCCCGACCGACGCGCAGCTGTCCCTCGCGGAGCGGACGCTGGCCGCCGTCCCCGGCAACCCCGACCTGCTCTACGCCCGCGTGGACATGGTCACCGGCCCCGACGGCACCCCGGTCCTGATGGAACTCGAACTCACCGAGCCCTCCCTCTTCCTGGAAGCCGCCCCCGAATCCGCCGACCGCTACGCCAAGGCCATAACCACCCGCCTCTGAGCCCTCCGAATGGTCCGCCGCCCCTCGCGGCGGACCATTCGCATATTGCGGCTGGTCAGAGGGTGTGGCGGATCCAGACGTTGGGTTCGACGTAGACGGCGTGGTCGTGTTCGAGGGAGCAGGTCACCGGGACCAGCGCCTGGGGGACCTCTACCGGGCCGGGGACGTCGAAGGGGAGGCCCGTCCACTCGCGCCACTGGGCCAGGGAGCCGGCGATCACCATGGAGGCGGGCGCGATCGAGTCGATGACCCCGCCCGCGCGGACGTGGACGCGGAGCCAGGGGTCGTGCGGCAGGCCGTCCTCGCGGGTGCGGTGGGCGTACTCGGCCATCGGGGTCTTCGGTTCCAGGTGCTTGGCGTTCGGGCGGACGGGGGCGACCAGCTCGCCGAACCCGCGCGCCTTGGCGTTGTCGCGCATCGCGGCGAGCATCGTGCCCGAAAGGCCGGTGCCGCGGCGGTCGCCGCGGATGGTGATCTCGATGGCGCTGACCGTGTCGGCCCGGGTTCCGGCGGTGCGGTCCCGGAAGGCCCAGATCATCACCTGGTCCCAGCCGGTGCCGGGAAGCGGGCCGCGGGACTGGAACGGGACGCTGAAGCCCCGCGCGACGAGGCTGCCGCCCTCGGTCGCGACGATCACGAACTCCGGGAACAGCCGGGGGATGTCGGCCCAGCGGGTCTGCGTGACCGGGTCGTATCCGGTGAAGCCCGGCCATTCCGCGCTGAGCTCCGGCAGCGCCTGCTCCAGTTCCGGCCGTTCGGCCAGCGTCGTGATCTCCATTCAGGCAGGTTAACAGCCGTTATGGACGAGTTTCCTGGGGTTTGTGGCCGAGTGTCCTGGCGGTGGGTGAGGGCGGCAGCAGCCCGGCCGTATGGCATCCCGATATTGACGCAACCTTTGGGTTGCCATACGGTTGCAACCGTTGGGTTGCAACTAGGAGGCGTCATGGGGTTTCCGGATCGGATCGAGCGCAGCATCGACCTCGCGCACCCGCCCGCCAGGGTGTGGGGCGCGCTCACCACGGCCGAGGGGCTGGCCGCCTGGTTCGCCGAGGCCGCCGGCCTGGAGCTGGAGCCCGGCGGCGCGGGGTGGATGAAGTTCGGCAACGGCATGGAGCAGCGCATGCGGGTCGAACGCGTCGAGGAGCCGCGCGTGTTCGGGTTCACCTGGCAGGTCTACGGCCTGCCGGACGACGACCCGCGCCGCACCTACGTCGAGTTCACCCTCGAACCGTCCGGCGGCGGGACGCGGCTGACCGTCGTGGAGACCGGCTTCGCGCAGCTCCCGGAGGCCGAGCACGCCAAGGCGTTCGGCGGCAACACCGACGGGTGGAAGGCGCAGTTCGAGAACCTCGCCACGTTCCTCGATGCGGCCTGACGCAGCACCATCGGACGGCCCGCCCGGGCGCGGCGCGCCGTCCGACGCGGAGGCGGTCGCCGAGCTGGTGTTCACCTCGCTGGCCGACCCGACGCGCCGCGCCCTCCTGGCGGAGCTGGCCGCGGGCGGTCCGGCCACCGCGACCGACCTCGCCGCGCGCCTGCCCATCACCCGGCAGGCCGTCGCCAAGCACCTCGCGCTGCTCGCCGACGCCGGGCTGGTGACGGCCGAACCGGGCGAGCGCCGCCGCGTCCGGTACCGCCTCCGTTCCGCGCCCATGCAGGTGGCACAGCAGTACCTGGCCGCCCTCGCCCGTGACTGGGACGGCCCGCTGGCCGCCCTGCGGGACCATCTCGACCAGTAGGAGTACTCATGAACACCGCACCCGTCGTCTCCCGCGAGGAGTGGGAGGCCGCGCGCGAGCGCATGCTCGTCCAGGAGAAGGAGCTCACCCGGGCCCGCGACGCGCTCGCCGCCCAGCGCCGCCGCATGCCGTGGCTGCGCGTGGACGACCCATACGTGTTCGACGGCCCGGACGGCGAGGCCGGACTGCTCGACCTCTTCGAGGGCCGTCGGCAGCTGATCGTCTACCGCGCGTTCTTCGAGCCCGGCGTGGGCGACTGGCCGCACCGGCCCTGCAAGGGCTGCTCGATGGTCGCCGACCAGGTGGCGCACACGGCCCACCTGAACGCCCGCGACACGACGCTCGTGTTCGCGTCCCGCGGGCCCCAGCCGGAGATCGAGCGCATGAAGGCCCGGATGGGCTGGACGATGCCCTGGTACACCATCACCGACGGCTTCGACGCCGACCACGGAGTGGACGAGTGGCACGGCACCAACGCGTTCATCCGCGACGGTGACACGGTCTACCGCACCTACTTCGTCAACGGCCGGGGCGACGAGGCCATGGGCGGCACGTGGGCCTACCTCGACATCACCGCCCTCGGCCGCCAGGAGACCTGGGAGGACTCGCCCGAGGGACATCCCCAGACCCCGCCCTACCAGTGGTGGGACTGGCACGACTCCCACGGCGCCTGACCCTCCGCACCGCCGCCTGTCCGTCCGCCGCGCCCGCGTCCCCTCAAGGACGTGGACGCGCCGGACGGACGGGCGATGGGGAGGAGCCTCTAAGCGGTTTCGATCACGTCGGTGTTCGCTCCGGCGGTGTTGGTCTCCGTGGCGTCCGCTGTCGCGGCCTGTGAGGCGTCGGTCTCGGGTGGCGCGTCCTCGGCGTCCGCGGGGACTTCGCCCTTGGTGTTGGTGGCCCGCAGGGCGATCACGGCGGCGGCGACGATGAAGACCGCCGCGCCGAGCAGCGCGCGCTGGAAGCCCTCGGTGAGCGCGACCGGC
>NZ_JBFAOF010000338.1:0-7036 GCF_040675125.1 Spirillospora sp. NPDC049652
CTGGTCGCCGGGGACGGACCACGCCGGGGTGGGCGGCGCGGGGACGGGTGAGGTGCCCGCCGCGGCTCCGACCAGTCGTTCCTGCGCCTCGCGGGCGCTGGGCCGGCGGGCCGGGTCCTTGTCCAGGCAGGCGAGCACGATCGAGCGGAGGGGGTCGGGCAGGTCGCCGAGGTCGGGCTCACCGGTCAGGATCCGGTGCATGACACCGGCCATCTCGTCGTTGCCGAAGGCCGGGCGCCCGGTGGCGGCGAAGGCCATCGTCGTGCCCCAGGCGAACATGTCGGCGGCGGGGCCGACCGCGCCGCCGGTGAAGTGCTCCGGCGCCATGTACGCGGGGGTGCCGACGTTCTGCGTCTCACCCGCCGCGCCGAGGGCGCGCGCGACGCCGAAGTCGATCACCCGCGGGCCGTCCGGCCCCATCATGACGTTGTGCGGCTTGAAGTCGCGGTGCACGATCCCGGCCTGGTGGATCGCCTGCAGCGCGGTCAGCGTGTTGACCGCGAGCCGCTCCAGGGCGCCGGCGGTGCGCGGGCCGTCCTCCTGGACGAGCCGCTGCAGCGACATCCCCGGCACGTACTCGCTGACGATGTACGGGCGGTCGCCCGCGACCTCCGCGTCGAGCACCTGCGCGGTGCAGAAGCGGGCGACGCGCTTGGCGACCTCCAGCTCGCGGACGAACCGGCCGCGCGCCGTGGCGTCGCCGGTCAGCCCGGTGTGCAGCAGCTTGATCGCGACGAACTGGGTGCGGTCGGCCTTGCCGCGGCCCAGGAACACCGAGCCCTGCCCGCCCTCGCCGAGCCGTCCGAGCAGGTCGTAGGCGCCGAGCTCACCCGGATCGCCGGGCCGCAGCGGATGGGCGTCAGGCATCGTCCTGTCCGTCACTCGGCTTCTCCCCCGTCGCAGACGTTCCCGCGGTCGTTTCGTCGGTGTGGCCCGAAGATCCTAGTTTGTCCCACACAAGGGCGTGGCCCCCGCGCGAAATCTCGCGCGGGGGCCACGGTCGGACCTGCGGTTTCTCAAACGTTCTCGGGCGTCCTGCGACGCGCGGGCCGGTGCGCCACCCGCCCGTCCGACGCGCCGGGCGGCGCCTCGGGGGCGTGGTGGCGTTCCAGCCGCGCCGCTACCGCGAGCGCCCGGAGTGAGCGGGTCCGCACGGTCTTGTTCTCGTCGTGGCGAGGCATCGGAATGCTGCTCTGCACGGTGATCTCCTTCATCTCGAAGAGGGGTCACCCGCCGTGCGGGATCTTGTACGCGATAGTTGCAACCGCAAGATCCTTCCCGGTATTCCTGCCGAGCGGCCGCTTCGTCAAAAAACTTTCGCACTGCTAATCACCCGCTCTGACCAGCCCGCCCGCCAGGCCACCGGTCAGGCCGGCGGCCGGGGACGTCGATCGGGCGAACGCTTTCGGGCGCAGGGCCGTCCAACCCGGGAGGCCGGACGAAAGGGACCCTCGTGGAGCCGAACCCGGAACCCCTGCACCTCGCCGACCCCCGGCTGATGGGCGGCCACACCCTGCTCGGCCGCCTCGGCTCGCACGGCGCCGGCACCGTCTTCCTCGGCGAGGACCACCGCCGGGAGAAGGCCGTGATCGGCGTCCTGTACCCGACGGCGGCCGCGGACCCCGGCGTGCGGGCCCGCCTGGCGGCCGCCGTCGGCGAACTCGCCGAGAACCGGGAGATCGCGGGCTCCTCGACGACCGTCCCGCCGATCTGGGTGGCCGTCCCGTCCGGGGGCGGCGCGGTGGAGGACGTCCTGCGGCTGCTGGACGCGGCCGCGCTGTCCGCCCAGGGACCGGCGCCCGCCAACGTGCCCGCCTTCGCCCCGCACTGGTCGGCCGAGCCGCACCCCACCCTGCCTCCGGGCCCCACCGCGCCGCCGGCCTCCACCCTGCCGCCGGTCCACGCCCTGCCGCCCAGCCGGTTGCGCCCCGTTCCGGTGTTCGTCCCGCTGCTGGCTCTCGCCGTTTTCATCTGCCTCGTGATCGCGGCGGTGGTCGTCGTGCTCTCCTCGGACGGATCCGGGAGGACCCGGACGGCCTACTCGCCCCCTCCCGTCCCTCCGCCCGCTTCGCCTCCGCAGAGCGGCGACCCGAGTCCGTCCCCGACGTCCTCGGAGGGCCCCAAGCTCCCCACCGACGACAAGGCCCACGTCGCGGGACCGACCTTCGGCAGCGGCGACAAGCCGTACCTCATGAAGCTGAACGGCTTCCCGTTCGACTTCAACGTGCCGGAGGGGTGGGGCTGCATGCGCAGCGACAAGCCCGGGTTCACCAACCGCTGGATCTGCGTCCACGAGGGCAAGGGCTTCCCGCCGACCGGCGGCACCAGCGCGGGCGGGCTGGTGGCCCTCCAGTCCTGCCCGTCCGGCTGCGGGCCCGACCAGCGCGAGACCGTCCGCAACGCGATGGCCGTCGACCACAAGGACTGGCGTGCCACCGACCCCACCACCCAGTACGCCGAGGAGACCGGTACCAACAACCGCGACGAGCACGTCGTCCGCGTGGCCATGAGCCACGTCTTCGCGTCCCGCCAGGGCGGCCCCGTCGACACGGCCGTGGCCGTCCAGCTCACCGGCCCCACCGACGAGAAGGCCGACATGCAGAAAACGATCAACGAGATCCGCCGCCACACCCCCTGAGCGCGGTCAGCGGCGGCAGCCCGCGCACCGGTTGAGCGCGGTGAGCACCTCGCGGGCGACGGCCCGCACCTCCGCGCGGAGCGTCGGGGCGGGCACGGGGTAGACCGAGGTCTCGGCGGGCTTGCCGGCCGCGATGTCCTCACCCCGGTAGGTGATCACAACCAGCAGGTTGCGGTAGGCGGCGGTCAGCTCGACCGCGCCGGTGTCCGTCGGGAGCGGAGGTCCCTGGACGAACCGGTACTCCGAGGTGAACGCCGCGACACCCAGGCCGGGCACCGTCCGGAACGGCCCGTACACCCGGCGCCCCTCCCCGGTGGGGGTGTTGTCGCCGTAGTCGGCCGAGTGCTTCCGGGCATCACTCATCAGGTCGGCGAACAGGCTCCGGGTGCGCGCGGTCCCCTGGTCGCCCCCGCCCTTCGGGGCGTCCAGTTCGAAGCGCACCTCCAGGTGGCGGGCCTGCCGGACGACGTCCGTCCCCCCGCCGCTCTGCTCCCAGGTGCAGTCCCGCTGCGCCGAGGAGCCCGTCAGCCCGGCGCCGCCGTCGGAGTGCGCGGCTTGCGGGACGAGCCGCTCGACGGTCTTCCGCGTGACCAGCGAGCACGGCTCGGCGATCCGGGTCAGCGGCTTCGAGGGCGGAGGAGGGAGCGCGGTCACCACCGGGGACCGGGTGCGGTGGGCGGGCGGACCGTCCCCGGAAGCCGACGGCGAAGCCGGGAGCCCGAACGCCAGGACCACGCCGCCGGCCGCCACCACGCCGGCCGTCGCGCAGGCGGCGACCGGCAGCGCCCAGGAGGCCCTTCGGCGCCCCATGGTGTCGGCACGAGTGGTGTCGGCACGGGTGGTGGCCGGGCGGGCGGTGGCGGCGCTGGTCGCGTCGGCTCTCGTCCGGTCGCGCATGCTCACCCCTTGCAGTCGGCGCAGCCCTGGAGGTTCGCCAGGACGTCCCGGAGGGCCTGCTCGGCGCGCTGCCGGGAGATCCGCTCCCGCGCCACGAGGTCGAACCCGGCCGAGAGCCTGTTGGACGTCGGATAGTCGAAGGCGTAGACCACCTTGACCTCCGCGTTGCCGGTGCGGACGAAGGCGGCCGCCGAGGCCGTCCGGAAGCGCTGCCCTCCGTCGGCGGTGAGACCGCGCGCGCCGCCGGTGAAGGCCTCGTCGCCGAGTCCGGGGAGCACGCGGACCTCGCCGAACCGCATCCCCTCCTGGACGGTTCCGGACTTCTTCAGGAGGCCGGCCTTGAAGGCGGCGGCGTCGCGGGCCGCCTCGGTCGGCCCGTCGCGGCCCGGCCCGGTGCGGCGCAGCTTGATGGACAGGATGACCTGCTTGACGCCGACCGTGTCCGGGTCCTGCGGGTCGTACTTCTGCGAGGAGAGCGTGCAGCCCGTCTGGGCGCCGTCGGTGGCGAGGTCGTCCGGGTGGGAGTTGGAGCGGGGCTCGACCAGCGCCTCCGGGACGATCCGGTCGCGCAGGGCGGGGGAGACCAGGTCGCAGGGGCGGGCGATGCGGACGAACTCCCGCTTCGCGGGCGACGCCCCCGTCGCGGCGGGACGTGCTGGAGGGTGCTTCCCGGACGAGTCCGAGGCCAGGGCGAGGGCGGCGGCCGTCCCGCCTCCGGCGACGAGCGCGGTCGTGGCGGCGGCGACCGCAGTGACCAGCCAGGTCCGGCGGCGTTCCGGTGGTCGGGCTCGCGTGGGCGCCGGCCGCGGCGGCGCCCATTCCCGGTTGATGATCGTGGTCGCCGCGGCCTGCGGGGCGTCGGTGCCGACGAGCGCGCGCAGCAGGTCGTGGGACGTGGGCCGGGCCGCCGGGTCGGGACACAGCGCCGCCCGGACGTGCGGGAGCAGTTCCGCGGGGACGCCGGTCAGGTCGAATTCGCCCTGCTGGGCGCGGGCGGCGAGGGTCGCGAGGTTGCCGGCGCCGTAGGGGTGGCGGCCGGTGGCGGCGAAGGCGACGAGGCTGCCCCAGGCGAAGACGTCCACGGCGGGGGAGACGCGGCCGTCGAAGACCTGCTCGGGGGCGCACCATCCGGGGCTGCCGACGAAGCCGCCGGTGCGGGTGTGGCGGTCGTCGGCGTCCAGGGCCCGGGCGATGCCGAAGTCGATGACGCGCGGGCCGTCGGCGGCGAGCATGACGTTGCGCGGCTTGAGGTCGCGGTGGACGAGCCGGACGGCGTGGATCGCGGTCAGCGCGGTGGCGACACCGACCGCGAGACCGCGCAGGGTGCCTCCCGCGAGCGGGCCGTGCTCGTCCAGGTGATCGGCCAGGGACGGGCCCTCGATGTACTCGGTGACCAGGTAGGGGATGCCGCCGGAGACGCCGTGGCCGAGGACGCGGGCGGTGCAGAAGGGGGCGACCCGGCGGGCGTTGGCGACCTCGGTCTCGAAGCGGGCCCGGAATCCGGGGACGGCCGCCAGCTCCGGCCGGACGATCTTGACCGCGACGCGCTGGCCGGAGTCGGACAGCCCGAGGAACACCGCGCCCATGCCGCCCTCGCCGAGCCGTCCGAGCAGCCGGTACCCGCCGACCGCGGACGGATCGTCCGAGGTCAGCGGCTCCGCGCCGGTCCAGGGGGTCTGCTCGGTCCGCATCCGCCGCCTCCCGTGGCCTCCAGAAGATCGGCGAAGACCTTACCGGGTCGGGATGCGGCGGTCAGGAGGTCCGTGGGAGTCAGAGGTAGAGGCCGGGGGCGGTGGCGGTCTGGGGGAGGGTGGTGGGGAGGTCCTCGGGGCGCAGGACGGCGGGGTCGGTCGTCATGGTGGTGGTGAGGCGGACGGACTGGGTGGCGACGGCGGCGTCGAGGAGGTTGCGGATGAAGCGGCCGTTGCCGAAGGAGGGGCCGCGCGGGATGGTCCGCAGGAGCGAGCGGAGGGTCTCGCGGACGCCGTCCGCCAAAGTGAGGCCGTCGGCGGCGGCGAGCACCTCGAAGATCTGGACGAGCTCGGCGTCGGTGTAGTCGGGGAACCGCAGCCGCTTGGGGAAGCGGGACTCCAGGCCGGGGTTGGCGGCGAGGAAGGCGGTCATCTCGCGTTCGTAGCCGGCGGCGATGACCAGCAGGTCGCCGCGGTACTCCTCCATGAGCTTGACCAGGGTGGCGACCGCCTCGGCGCCGTAGGCGTCCGAGCCGAGGGCGTAGGCCTCGTCGATGAACAGGACGCCGCCGAGGGCCTGCTCGACGGCGGCCTTGACGCGCGGCGCGGTCTGGCCGAGGTAGCCGCCGACCAGGTCGCCGCGGCCGACCTCGACGAGGTGGCCGGACGACAGCAGGCCGAGGTCGGCGTGGACGGCGGCGACCAGGCGGGCGACGGTGGTCTTGGCGGTGCCGGGGCCGCCGGAGAAGACCATGTGCCGGGTGGGGTGGGCGGCGGGCCGGCCGGCGGCGCGGCGGAGTTCGGCGCTGCGGGCCTCGGCGGCCAGGCGGTGCACCTCGGTCTTGACGTCGCGCAGCCCGACCAGGGCGTCGAGGGCGGCGAGCGGGTCGGCGGCGACGACCGCGCGGGACGCGCCGGTGAGCGAGTCGGGGATGTCGGCGGGCAGTAGCTCGGCGAGGCGCTCGGCGGACGGCCGCTTCAGCGCCGTGACGCGCCGGGCCTGGAGGGCCTGGGCGCGCTCGCACAGGTTGCGCATCAGGCGGGCGTTGCCGAAGGCACGGCCGCGGGGGGCGCGGCGGAGCAGGTCGGAGACCTTCGCGGCCGCCTCGGGGGTCAGCGTCAGCCCGGACGCGGCGGCCATCCGGGAGAAGATCTCGACGAGCTCGGCGTCGGTGAAGTCGGGGAACCGGACGGTCACCGGGAACCGGGAGGACAGGCCCGGGTCGGACGCGACGAACCGCTGCATCTCGCGTTCGTAGCCCGCGGCGATGACGACCAGGTCGTCGCGGTGGTCCTCCATCATCTTGACCAGCTCGGCGACGGCCTCGGGGCCGTAGTCCTCCGACAGGTCCGACTGGGCGAGCGAGTACGCCTCGTCGATGAACAGGACGCCGCCGACCGCCCGCCGGACGACCTCGCGGGTCTTCACGGCCGTCTCGCCGAGGTACTGGCCGACCAGCTGGGCGCGGGAGACCTCGACCAGGTGCCCGGAGGACAGGACGCCGAGGTCCTTGTAGAGCCGGGCGAGCAGCCGCGCGACCTCGGTCTTGCCGGTGCCGGGGTTGCCGGTGAACAGCATGTGCCGGGACGGCGCGCCGGCGGGCAGCCCGGCGTCGCGGCGCAGCCGGGCCGCGTTCGCCCCGGCGACCATCAGCTCGATCTCCTGCTTCACCGGCGCGAGGCCGACCAGCGCCGCCAGCTCGACGTGCGGGTCGGAGGCGGTGCCGGCGGCGTCGAACCGGGCCGGGACGTCGGCGCGCTTGACCACCAGCTCCTCGCCGGGCGCGGTGCGGGCGCGGACGTCGGCGAC
>NZ_JBFAOF010000339.1:0-7024 GCF_040675125.1 Spirillospora sp. NPDC049652
CAGCGGCCGGCGAGGGTGTCCCACCGCACCGTCGCCACCGGCGGGGCTCCGCGCGGTCGGCCGTGCGCTCGCGCCGGTCGCGGCGGTTCCCGCCGTCCGGCCGGAGAAGTCACGAAAAAGCTGGTGAGAGCGTCAGGCTGATCAACTAGCCTGGCGCTCTCCTGCGCGGACGGCCGCCTTCGCCTCCCATGTTCGCGGTGCGCGATCGTGGGAACAGCCGATGTGGCCGCCGTCGTTCAAGGCTATGAAAACGGGGTGATCGTCCTGTACGTAGGCGCTTTGACGCTCGATCTGCTGCTCGGGGACGTGCGGTCGCTGAAGCAGAAGCGGGCGGTGGTCCGTCCGATCATCGCCGAGGTGCGCAAGCACTTCCCGGGGGTGGCGGTCGCCGAGACCGGCGGCAACGACCTGTACCGCCGGGCGGAGATCGGGGTGGCGGCGGTGTCCGGGACCGCCGAGAACTGCGCCCACGTACTGGAGCAGTGCGAACGGCTGGTGGCCGGTCGCCCCGAGATCGAGCTGCTGTCGGCCAGGCGGCGGCTCTTCAACGACGAGGACTAGGCGCCCCGCGGGGCGCCGTGGAAAGGGAGTGCGATCATGGTGGACGCAGCCCGGGCGCGTAAGCTCGCCGACCGCATCCAGCAGATCGTCGCCGAGATGCTGGAGCGGCGGATCAAGGACCCGCGGCTCGGATTCGTGACCGTGACCGACACCCGCATCACCAACGACCTGCGCGACGCGACCGTGTTCTACACGGTGTACGGCACGGAGGAGGAGCGGGCCGGGACCGCCGCCGCGCTGGAGAGCGCGAAGGGGGTCATCCGGTCGGAGGTCGGGCGGCAGACCGGCGTGCGGCACACGCCCAGCCTGACGTTCAAGCTCGACTCCCTGATGGAGAACGCCGCCCACATCGACGACCTGCTGGCCAAGGCGCGCCGGCAGGACGCCGAGGTCGCCGCCTCCGCGGCGACCGCGACGCACGCCGGTGACGCGAACCCCTACAAGGAGGACGCGGACGAGGACGGCGACGGGGACGACGACACCGGCGGCGACGGCGCCGCCCGAGCCTCCTCGTGAACGCCGGGGCCGGACTCGACTGGGACCGCGCCCTCGAGCTGATCGACACGGCCGGCGAGGTCGTGCTCGCGTGTCACATCGGGCCGGACGGCGACGCCCTCGGCTCGATGCTCGCGGTCGCGCAGGTGCTGCGGGGGCTCGGCAAGACCGTGGCGGCCTCGTTCGGCGAGCCGTTCACGGTCCCGGCGAGCCTGCGCTTCCTGCCCGGCATGGAGCTGCTGGCCGGTCCGGGCGAGCTGCCGCCGCGCCCCGCGCTGATGATCGCGCTGGACGCGGCGGGCCCGGACCGGCTGGGCTCGCTCGCCGCGACCGCCGCCCGCGCCGAGGCGCTGATCGTCCTTGACCACCACGCGTCCGGACGGTCCTTCGCCGCCGGCCGGACCGGCGAAACGGTGATGCTGGCCGACCCGGACGCCGCCGCCACGGCCGTCCTCGCCGACGAGCTGATCCGGCGGCTCGGCGTCCCGCTCACCCAGGACGTCGCGCAGGGCCTGTACGCGGGCCTCGCCAGCGACACCGGGTCGTTCAAGTACCCGTGCACCACCCCGCAGGTCCATGATCTGGCGCGCCGCCTGCTGGAGGCGGGCGTCCGGCCGGACAAGGTCAGCCGCGAGCTGTGGGACCGGGCCCCGTTCGGCTACCTCCAGGTGCTGTCGCAGGCGCTCGGCCGGGCCCGGCTGGAGCGTTCCGCCGCCGACGGGCAGGGCCTGGTCTGGACGACCGTCCAGCGCGGCGACCGGTCGGTCTGCGGCGTCACCTACGAGCAGCTCGAAGGGGTCATCGACCAGCTCCGCCGCACCGAGGAGGCCGAGGTCGCGGTGGTCTGCAAGCAGACCGACGCGGGCGACTGGTACGTCTCGACCCGTTCCAAGGGCGGCGTGGACGTGGGCCGGGCCTGCGCGCTGCTCGGCGGCGGCGGGCACCGCACGGCCGCCGCCTTCAACGCGGCGGGGGAACCCGCCGACATCATCGACCGGCTCCGCGCCGCGCTGCAGGCGGCCGGGGAGACCGAATCCCGCTTCACCACCGACTCGGAGCGCATCGCGTGACCACCTCTGGACTCGTCATCGTCGACAAGCCCGCCGACTGGACGTCGCACGACGTCGTCGGCAAGATGCGGCGGCTCGCCGGGACCCGCCGCGTCGGGCACGCGGGCACGCTCGACCCGATGGCGACGGGGGTGCTGGTCGTCGGGGTGGAGAAGGCGACCCGGCTGCTCGGCCACCTGGCGCTGACCGAGAAGCAGTACGACGCGACGATCCGGCTCGGGCAGACCACCAACACCGACGACGCGGAGGGCGAGATCACCGCTTCCGCGCCGGCCGGGCACGCCACCGACGCCATGATCATGGCGGGGATCGCGGCGCTGACCGGACCGATCAGCCAGGTCCCGCCGCAGGTCAGCGCGATCAAGGTGAACGGCGAGCGGGCCTACAAGATGGCCCGCAAGGGCGAGGAGGTCGAGCTCAAGGCGCGTCCGGTGACCGTGCACGCCTTCGAGGTGACCGGCATCCGCCGCGACGGCGACCTGATCGACGTGGACGCGTCGGTGACCTGCTCGTCCGGCACCTACATCCGGGCGCTGGCCCGCGACCTCGGCGCCGCGCTCGGCTGCGGCGGCCACCTGACCTACCTGCGGCGCACCCGCGTCGGCCCGTACGACCTCACCATGGCCCGCACGATCGACCAGCTCGCCGAGAAGGTGGAGATCCTGCCCATCGGTGACGCGGTCGCGGCGGCCTTCCCGCGCCGGGACGTGTCGGCCGACGAGGCCCGCACGGTGGCGCACGGCGGGCGGCTGCCCGCCGCCGGCCTCGGGCCGGGCCCCGTCGGGGTGTTCGCGCCCGACGGGACCCTCCTGGCGCTGGTCGAGGAGCAGGGCCGCGCGGCCAAGCCCCTCGCCGTCTTCGCCTCCTAGCCGTCCGTGTTCATTGCAGGCTCGGCCCACTTCGCTCGCCTGGCGGCTCGCTACGTGACCGTGCCTGGGCGAACGCGGCATCGCTCCGCGATCTGCCCGGTTGCGCTCGCCTTCGGCTTTGCTTCACCGGGCAGGTAACGCGTTCGCGCGCGTGGCTGAGGCCACTTCGCGGCTGGGACTAGCCGTTCACCGGGACGACCTTGGCCGTCACGGCCACGTCGCCTGCGTTCGCGAAGTGCAGGGTCAGCGGGACGTCCTGGCCGAGCCGCAGGTTCCGCGGCTTCATCAGCATCAGGTGCAGGCTGCCCTTGGCGAACTGGACGGTCCCCTTGCCGACGGGCACGGACGTGACCGGCTCCATCCTCATGCCGTTGCCGTCCATGGTCATCCGGTGCATCTCGACGCTCGCGGCGGCGGGGGAGTCGACGCCGGTCAGAGTGTCGGGGCGTCCGGTGTTGGTGATCGTGAGGTATCCGGCGGTGACGTCCGGCGAGGACGGCACCCGCACCTGCGCCCCGGTGACCTTGATCGACTCGGCCGCCTTCGCGGCCGGCGCCGCCGGGGGTGCGGCGGGGGCTGACAGCAGCGCCTTCAGGTCGTGCGCCATGTCGGCGCTGCCGAACTGGTAGGGGAACATGAGCCCGCCCGACCCATCCGGCCTGTAGACCATGACGTTGCTGCCGTGCTGGACGGCGTAGTTGCCCTTGGCGCCCGCGGGCGGCGGGCTGATCGGTGCCTTCGCGTCCGCCGCCGCCTTTTTGATCTCGGCGTACGGGCCGGTGAGCCCGACGAACGAGGGGTCGAACTTCCCGAGGAAGTCCTTCAGCACCTCGGGCTTGTCCCGCGCCGGGTCGGCGGTGACGAACAGCACGCGGACGCGGGCCTTCTCCGCCGGGGACAGCAGGCTCATCGCGCCCGCCGCGTCCGCCATGGTGGTCGGGCAGATGTCGGGGCAGTGCGTGTAGCCGAAGAACAGCATCGTGACCTTGCCCCTGGACTGCGCGGCGAGGTCGTAGGGACGGCCGTCCTGGTCGGTCAGCCGGACGTCCGGGATCTTGTAGGACGCGGGCAGCGGGGTGGACTTGTACGGGCCCTTGGTGGCGGCCTGCTCGGCCGCCGCCGGTGCGTCCGATCCGCCGCTGCCGCCGGAGCAGGCGGCCGCGCCGAGCAGGACGCCGGCCAGCCCGAGCGCAACGATTGCGCGCATGCGAGAACTCTCCACGTGAACTGGTGGGACGAAACAACGATCAGGCGGGGGAGAGCACCCGTGGTGGACCGCGCCGCGAGAGCGCGTGGCGGAGCGGAGCCGTCCGCGCGGGCAGGACGCGGGCCGCCGGACGGGCGTCCGGCCTGGCGGGCACGCGGACGTCCGGCAGGAGCGGCCGGGGCGGGTTCGCGGCGGCGGCGATCCGCCGTGCCAGCGACCACGCCGCCGCCTCGCCGCGCCGCAGCCACCACGCCGCGACCAGCGCGGCGAGGGTGTGGGCGAGCGTCATGACCGCGTCGCCGTGCGCGTGGCCGGTGTGCGGACGGCCGTGGTGGACGGTCCCGTCCGAGACCTGGACGAACAGCACGTGCAGCCCGAACTGCGCGCCCAGCAGCCCGCCGAAGATCGTCGGGTAGGACCGTTCCGTTCCGGCGAGCAGGGCCGCGACCCCGGCGACCAGCGGGAACCCGAGGGCGATCCCGGTCGCGGGCACGGCGGCGCCCGCCGAGTACGCGTGACCGGCGACGGTCAGCGTCAGGCAGACCGTCGCGAAGACCACCGCGCGGGCGGAGCGGGAGAGGAGCCGGGCAGGCAGGACGGAAGCGGACATCGGTGTCCTCATCGTCCCATGTCCGGTCACGACCCGACGCTGAAGTCCGCCTGGACGGCCCGGTGGTCGCTGCCGGGCGTGTGCAGCGTGGTCGCGGCCTCGGCCTTCACACCCCGGTACAGGACGTGGTCGGGGCGGGTGACCGGGAACGACGCCGGCCAGGTGAAGCCGAGCCCGGTCCCGGCCGTGAGCTGGGCCTCGCTGAGCATCGGCACCAGGCGGCCGAGCTCGCGGTCGGTGGTCGCGGTGTTGAGGTCGCCGAGGACCAGGAGCCGCTTCGACCCGTCCGCCCGGACGGCGGCGGCGAGCCGGTCCACGCTGACGTCCCGCTTGTGCGTCGCGCCCGGACGGGCCGACCCGGCGTGGGCCACGTAGACCGAGATCTCGCCGCGCGGGGTCTCGGCCCGCACCCGCAGCGCGCGCGGCCAGCCCAGCCCGAGATCGACGACCTGGCTTCCGCGCAGCGGGAACTTGCCCCACAGGGCGACGGTGCCGCGCCGGGCGGTGAAGGGGTACACCGCGTCCAGACGGCGGGTGTACGCGCCGTCGCGGAACTCCTGGATCGCGACCAGGTCGGCCCCCGTGCCGATCAGCCGCTCGACGGTGGCCTGCGCCTCCCCGTTGTCGGCGTACAGGTTCTGGCTGACCACGCGCAGGTCGTGGCGGGAGGCCGCCGTCCCGGGCAGGAACGCGACGCCGAACAGGGCCGCCCACACGACCGCCGGGACCAGCGCGACCACCAGGCCCGTCCAGGCCCGCCGGTAGGCCGCGACCGCGACGAGCAGCGGAACCGGCAGGCCGATCCAGGGCAGGGCGGTGTCGAGGAGCGTCCCGGCCGCGCCCGGGACCGTCCGGTGCCCGGCCAGCAGGGCCGCCAGCACCAGCGCGAGGAGGGCGACCACCGGGCCGCGCGGGCGCGTGCCGGACAGCGGAACCCCTCCGCCACGGGCGTTCCGCGCACTGCTCCGGCTCTGCACGCTCACGCCGGAAACGCTACCGGGCGTGATCTCGTGCCCCGGCCCCCACACGCCGTACCCCGGCGGACCGCGCACCCCGCCGTGCATGGCACCCTTGGGCGGGGACGCCGGTGGCAGGCGTCCGGTACGGCAGGCCCGCCGACGACGGGATCCGACGCAGGGGAGGGCAAGGTGCGGCGCTGGCACGGCCTCGACGAGGTCCCCGCCGACTGGGGACGGTCGGTGGTGACCATCGGCGTGTTCGACGGAGTGCACCGGGGGCACGCGCGCATCGTCCGCGCCGCGGCCGAGCGCGCCCGCGAGCACGGCCTGCGGTCGGTCGTGGTCACCTTCGAGCCGCACCCGGACGAGATCGTCCGGCCGGGCGGCCATCCGCCGCTGCTGACCACCACGCCCCGCCGGGTCGAACTGCTCGGGGAGCTCGGCGCGGACGCGGTCCTGGTGATCCCGTTCACGGCCGAGCGGTCCCGCGAGCCCGCCGACGAGTTCGTGCGCCGCGTCCTGGTGGACGGCCTGCGCGCCGAGCACGTCATGGTCGGCTCGGACTTCCGCTTCGGGCACCGCGCCCGCGGCGACGTCGCGCTGCTGACCGAGCTGGGCGACAAATACGACTTCACCGCCGAAGGGATCCCGCTGGTGGCCGACTCCGACGCAGGCACCGACACCATCACCTCCACCCGCGTCCGCGCCGAACTGGACGCCGGGGACGTCGAGGCGGCCGCGCGGGCGCTCGGCCGCCCGCACCGCGTCGAGGGCGTCGTCGTGCGCGGCCACCAGCGCGGCCGCGCGCTGGGCTTCCCGACCGCCAACCTGGAGACCCCGGCGCACTCGGCCATCCCCAAGGACGGCGTGTACGCGGGCTGGCTGGTCGCCGACACCGACCGCTTCCCGCGCTTCCGCTGGCCCGCCGCGATCTCCATCGGCACCAACCCCACCTTCGAGGGCGCCGAGCGGACGGTCGAGGCGTACGCCCTCGACCGGGACGACCTGGACCTCTACGGCGAGCACATGGCCGTCGACTTCCTGGCCCGCATCCGCGACACCCTGAAGTTCGACTCCGTCGAGGCCCTGATCGAGGAGATGCACCGCGACGTCTCCCGCGCCCGCGACCTCACCGCCGAGGCGTCCTGACGCGAAACGCCCGGCCCGCCCGCGTCCGGACCTTCCGGCGCTGAATCCGTGGCCGGCGGGCCCCTCGGGCGGCGGAATCCGCGCGCGGACGGGGTCCCGGCCCG
>NZ_JBFAOF010000340.1:0-7014 GCF_040675125.1 Spirillospora sp. NPDC049652
GGACCTCGGCGCGCGGCTGCTCGACCGCACCCCGCAGGGCAGCCGCCTCACCCCCGCCGGTGAGACGTTCCTGCCGCTCGCGAACGCGCTGCTGCGGACGTCCGCGCGAGCGGCCGCCCGCACCCGGGCCGCCGCCCGGCCGGACCGGATCGTCATCGGCTACATGTCCGGCGCGATCGTCACGCCCGCCGTCCGGGAGCTGCGCCGCCTGCATCCCGGAGCCGACGTGCGGACCGTCCACGTGTACGTCCCGGAAGCGCGCGCGTCGCTCCTCGACCACCGCGTGGACGCCCTGGTGAGCCGCCTGCCGTTCCGCACCGACGGCCTGCGCGTGACCGTGTTGTACGACGAGCCGCGCGTCGTGCTCGTCCCGCTGGACCACCGCCTGGCCGGAAAGGAGTCGGTCACCCTCGACGACATCGCAGGCGAGCCACTGCCCAGGCTGCGCGACGCCGATCCCGAGTGGGACGCCTTCTGGCGGCTCGACCCGCGCCCGGATGGCAGCCGCGCGCCCGACGGCCCCTCCATCGACCGCATCGAGGAGAAGTTCGAGCTGGTCGCCTCTGGTGAGGCCATCGCCGTCACGGCTGGACACCACGGAAGCACCCTCCGCCCCGACCTCGCCGCCATCCCCTTGGAGGGCGTGGAGCCCAGCCATGTGGTCCTCGCCACCCGAACGGACGACCCGAACCCCCTCGTCGCCGACTTCCACGAATGCGCCCGCAGCCGCATCGAACCTCCCGGCCAGGAGGTGCCTGCGCACCCGTGACCAGGGAGAGGCGTCGGGTGCCGTTCGAGCGCGTTCACGCGGGCAGAATCGCGGCCGACCCTTTTCGGACGCCCCGGGTAGGGAGATCGCGGATGTCGGTCGTCCTCACTAGGGTCACAAAAACAGTGATGTTTTCGGCTCGCGCGGGCAGGGACCGCGAAGACTTCCCGTGCCGGACGATCTGGAGCCTCGATGGGTTTCGCGAGTTACGAAGAAGCGTGCGCGAGGGTGCGTGAACTGTGCGTCGAGCACCTCGGCGAGCATCTCGGCACGCAGGTCGCCGCCCTCGCGAAACCCGCCTTCGGACTGCGCCCGGTGAAGCCCGGCGTCGAGCCCGCCGGGCACAGCCGGTGGGGAGGCCCGGCCCTGCTGCCCGCCGGAACGCCGTGGCCGGAGTGCGGGGGCGTTCCGCTGAGCCTGTTCGCCGTCCTGGACGTCGAGGCCCTCGGCCCGTGGGCGGCGGGCGAGCGCCCGCCCGCCGGTGACCGGCTGCTCAACGTCTTCTACTACGACCCGGACCTCCGACGCGGTCACGACTTCAAGGACGAGCCCCCGTTCCGGTCGGACGATCCGCGGTACTGCCGGATCATCCCGGCCGACCCGGCCTCGGCCGTCGAGGTGGAGGCGCCTCCGCCCGCGGCGGTCCATCCGCCCCAGCCGTTCTACGGAGTGCCGGTGATCACCCTTCCCTCGGCGCGGGGCGTCGACTACGACCCGGTTCTCGACACGCTGGACTACGGCGGTGAGACCGACGGGTCGCTGTACTACGAGTCGCTGCCCGGATGGCTGGTCTCCGACCGCTTCGGGGAGGTCTGGAGCGAGTTCTGCGGCAAGGAGCAGGGCCTCTACCAGTACGACGACGTGTTCTTCTCCCCTGACCAGGCGTTCGGCTGGCCGCACCTGGAAGGCCACTTCCCCTTGCAGGAACTGTCGCCGGACGAGCCGTACCGCCACATCATCACCATCGGCCAGTACATGGGCGACGGCGGCTACGTCCACTTCGTCATGCCCGCCCAGGCGTTCCGCGAAGGGGACTACTCCCAGACGGTCGCCTACCTCGAATGCTTCTGACGCCTCGTCCGCCGGGCCCGCCCGCCGCCGCCCTCACGTTCGCGACCGGTCGCCCTCCGGCCCCGCCGAGGGACGTGAATAGCATGATCGTTCGCAGTCGGCGTCCCGCCCGCCGCGGGAGGCCGTAACGAGAGGTTGGACAGGAGCCAGTCGTGACCACCGCACTCATCATCGGGGACGTCCAGAAGGGCATCACCGGCAGCTACCCGTTCGCCGAGCAGGTCGTGGCGCCGCTCACCGAACTGCTGCCGCGCGCCCGCGAGGCCGGCGCCCTCGTCGTCTTCGTGCACTTCGGTTTCCGGCCCAACGGAGCCGACCTGCCGCCGGACAACGAGCTGTTCAGGTCGTTCTTCGAGGCCGGGGACACCTTCCACGAGGGGTCGGCCGGAATGGAGATCGACCTCCCTGTCGCGGACGAGGACGTCGTCGTGACCAAGCGCCGCGCCAGCGCGTTCGCCGGCACGGACCTCGACCTGGTGCTCCGTTCACGGGGCGTGGACACCGTCGTGGTCGCCGGCGTCGCGACGAGCGCGATGGTCGCCGCGACCTGCTACGACGCGGCGGACCGCGGGTACCACGTCACCGTCCTGCGCGACGGCTCCGGCGACGGCGACCAGGCCGTGCACGACTTCTTCATGGACGCCGTCTTCCCGGGACGGGGATTCAAGGTCGTGACCTGCGCCGAATGGCCCGAAAAGGCCCGCTGACCCCACGTCCGCCAGGACGCCGAGGAGGCGGGCCGGACCCTCGCCCTGTCCAGCCCACGGCCCGCCCCCTCGGCCCCCTCGGCCCGCCCCCTCGCCCTCTCGGCTCGTCGGTGTCTCGGATCGCCGAGCGCCCGGTCCGTCAGGCGACCGGGCCGCCCGCGTTGCGGATCAGCCGCTGGAGCACTTTCACCGTGGTGACGTAGTCCGCGTCGTCGATGCCCTCATGCAGGGCGGCGCGGATCGCGGGGGCGTTCCGTCCGAGTTCGACGCGCGCCTGCTCTCCCTCGTCGGTGATCCAGAAGCGGTCCTCGGCGTCCCGTCGCAGCCAGCCGCGCTCCACGAGCACCTCCGCCTCCGCCGCGAGGTCGTCCTCGGGCCGGAGGTAGGAGGCCATGGCGTCCCGCAGCTCCTGGACGGTCATCCCCTCGCCGTCGGGTGAGATGTCGTTCTTCGACAGGTTCCGCAGCAGCCAGAACTGGGGCTGGGTGTAGCCCTTCTCGGCCTGCCGGGCCCGGGTGAACGCGATGAGCGCCTCGTAGGCGACGCCGGTCCAGTAGGCGGCGGGCTGTCCCGCGAGTTCGGCGTCGGAGGTCGGCTGGGCGGTTTCGGAAGACTGCTGGGTAGGCATAGAGGTCCCCTCGACTGTTCAGGTGCGTCGCCTGCACGCCGTGCAGGCCATGCGCCGACGCTAAGACCTCAAGTGCAGTTGAGGGCAAATGCCTGCAAACCACCCAGCCTCCGCTGTGCCGCCCCTGCCCTCCGCGCCCAGCCTTCCGGCCGTCAGGTCGGTTACTCCTGCGGCTGGTCGGGCTTGCGGGAGCCGTAGGCGGGCCCGAAGACGACCAGGAGCGCGAGGTTCTCGGTCACGTCCACGAAACGGTGGTCCTCGCCCGCCGGGACGAAGATCACCGACCCCGGTTCCACGGCGGCCGTTCCGCTCGGCGTCACGATCGTCGCGCGTCCTGCCGTGACCACGTAGATCTCGTCCTCGGTGTGCGGGCTCTGGTCATCGGTCCCGCCCGCGGGGATGCAGTACGTCCCCACCGACAGGTCGGGCGTCCTCAGCTGCTCGGCCCAGTCATTGGCCGCACCCGCCGTGGCGTTCCAGGCCCCCGCGTCCTCAATGATCCGCATCCCCGAAACCCTAGCCATGCGGCCTGAGCGGCGACAGAGGGACGAGCTCACCCCCGACCCCCAGCGGACGCGACGCGTCCGCTGTGCCGCGTAAGAGGCGACTCCTCTCAGAGGTCGGTCGGGGTGGGGAAAGGGTGCGGCACGGGTGTTCGGGCGTGGTGCGCGGATTCGGCGTGCCGGTGGTAGGTCTCCAGCGCGGTGCGGAAAGCCGGATCCGCGTACACGCGGCCGTCGATGAGGCGGCCCGGACGTCCCTCGATGACGGCCACCAGATCGTCGCCCTGGAGCGTCTTGTGGGTTTCCAGGGCGTGGGCCACGGCGAGGACGGCGGCCCGTTCCTCGGCGAGGATGCGCTCCACCCGGGCCAGCAGGTCGGTCAGGTGGTCCTCGATGCGGTCGGCGAGCCGGCGGCGCATCTCCCGTTCGGCCTCCTTCGCGCCCTTGGGGCCGCCAGGCGTCCCGACACCGAGCTGCGTCGAGACGGCGTGGGAGGAGACCGTCGAGCCCATGCCCCAGTAGCCCTCCATCAGGGACGCCACGCGCGTCGCCGACTCCAGGTCGCCGGAGACGCCGGACGAGCTGTCCCCGCCGAAGAACATGCGCTCGCCCGCCAGGGACGCCAGGGAGACGAGGATGTCGGCCTCGTACTCCGACCGCCACTGGGTGAACTGGTCCTCGACCGGGATGGACGCGACCATGCCGAGGTACTCGGCGCCCTTCTCGATCGTCGCGATGTCGATCTCCAGGTGGCGGCGGACGCGGTGGGCGACGACGGCGTGGCACGCCTCGTGGACGGCCGTGGCGTGCCGCTCGCGGTCGTGGTACTCCACGCCCTCGGGCGGGCCGAGCGACTTCAGCTGCTTGGCCTTCATCACGTCCGCCCAGGTGATGACGTCGCGGTCGGCGCGGATCGCGGTGATGAGGGCCTCGTTGACCAGGTCCTTGATGGTCGCGCCCGTCGCGTACGGGGTGATCGTCGCGAGCTTGTCGACCTCCTCGGCGGTGAGGTCGTGCCGGACTTTGGACAGGTACCCCTCGTAGGTGCGGACGCGGCCGGCCTTGGACGGGTAGCCGACCTTGTAGATCCGGTCGAGGCGGCCGGGACGCAGCAGCGCCTCGTCCAGCGCCTCGGGCATGTTCGTCGCCATCATCACGAGGATCCGGTACTTGGGCGGCGGCTTCGGCGGCATCCCGAGCAGGCGGCGCACGTGGCGGTTGATGAGTCCGCGCGGCTTCTTCAGTCCCGAGAGCTCGGTGAGCAGCGCCTGGAGCGTGCCGGGGTCGCCGCTGCCCCCGCCGCCGTTCATCCCGCCGCCCATGAGGAACCGGTCGCGGCGGGCGTGCGGGACCTCCTCCAAGGTTCCGAGCGCGTCCCGGGCGAGCTGCCACCGGGTGTCGGACGACAGGTACGCGACGCCGTTGCAGCCCGCCGCCTGGAACATGGGGGAGTGGGACCCGGCGGGACGCCCGCCCGGCCCGGTCTGCGCGAGCGAGCCGCGCCGCCCGAGCGAGTCGGCCTCGTCGAAGAACACGACCACGCCGCCGTACCGAAGCGCGAGCTTCCGGAGCTTCCGGAAGAGCGACTTCACCTTCAGGACGCCGATGCCCATGAACATCTGGATGAACGCGCCGGGGTCCACGAACACGTAGGGCAGCCCCGTCTCGCCCGCGACGGCCTCGGCCATGAGGGTCTTGCCGGTGCCGGGCGGCCCCCAGAGCAGGATGCCGCCGGGGACGTAGCCGCCGCGCGCCTCGATCTCGTCCGGACGCCGCAGGAACACGATGTTCTCCCGGACGCGGTCGAGGACGTGGTCCTGCCCCCACACGTCGGAGAACCGCGTCTTGATGTCGTCCGGCATGTAGGTCTCCACGCCGCCGCGCGACAGGAACCAGAACATCCCGACGAACTGGATCGCGATGAAGAAGAACAGGAACAGCACCTGGACGAGCAGCGGCAGCGCGCGCCAGATCAGCGCGGGAACCTGGAACAGCGCGTCCACCGGCGAGGTGTGCAGCATCTTGCCCGCGACCAGCGCGAACACCACCAGCCAGCCGAGCGCGAGCACCGCCCGCCACACCCGGAAGCGCGTCCACGGGCGGAACCGGCGGTGCGTGAACCGCTCGAAGCCGCCGAACACCCGCACCGTCCAGAACCGGTGGTAGCGGGCCGACCGCTCACCGGCGAGGAAGTGCGCCTGCCGGACGAGCTCGATCCCGGCCAGCGCGAACACCCACCAGCCCGTCCGCTCCTCGATCAGCACGGCGTCCCGGAACGACTTCAGCGGATCGTCCGCCATCGCCGCCCAGACCAGCAGGAACCACAGGGCGGTGAAGAGCAGCAGGTACCGCACCCGCTCCCACCAGGTCTGCCGCCGCCGCGTCGTCCGGACGTCCCGCGCCTCCGCCACCGGCGCCCCGTCCTCCGGGGGAGTCTCGGGGGCCGCGCTCTCCAATGACGGTTGTGGCGCCTCCGCCACCCCACCGGGAGCTCCGTTCGCATGGAGCGTTCCGCCAGGGCTTCCAGCCGCCCTCCCGATTCCGTTCGAGACCCCGGCGCCCGCCGTTCCAGCGGGGGCGGCGCCGGCGTCGGAGGCGGGTGGGACCTGACGGGAGCGTCCGCGCCGGAAGATCATCGGTGTCTCCTCACGGTGAAGGACCGCGCCACGGCGTCCAGTTCGGCCGAGCGTTCCTGGTAGCAGCGGGCCGAGCAGCTGACGACCAGCTGGTAGAGGCGGCCGTCGTCGGCGGCGTAGGTGGTGACGTCGAAGGTCTGGAGCAGCAGCTGCTGCCCGATCCGGTAGTTGAACACCGAGCGGACGCCGCGCAGCCCGCCGCCGGGCGTCAGGACCTGGTCGCGCACCAGCTCGAACCCGGTCAGCGGCCGGTGCTCCTTGACCGCCTGCCGCCGGGACTCCGCGGTGACCGGGAGGAACGCGTCGCGCAGCACGTTCAGTGAGACCTGGTCGCGGGCCTCGTCGGACAGCCGCCGGATCTGCGCGTACGCGAACGGCTCCTCGTCGCCGCCGAGGCCGAACAGGTGCGTCGGGTCCGGCGGGCGCGACGCGTCGTAACCGACCGACCAGCTCGACTTCGGCCGCGCCCGGGCCGCCGCCGAGTCGGGGTCGTCACCGGAGAGCAGGTCGTCCATGTCGTGCTGGCCGATCCGGTGCCAGCCGTTCGGGACCTTGAAGTACGTCCGCTCACCGCCGTTCTTGACGTAGGTGAAGCGCGGTTCGCCGCAGCCCTGCGCGAGCAGGAGCACCAGCAGCAGCACGAGCGTGAGCAGCGGCACGGGGACGAGGACGGGGACGGCCGGGACGGCGGCGCGCCGCG
>NZ_JBFAOF010000341.1:0-7004 GCF_040675125.1 Spirillospora sp. NPDC049652
TTCTTTCGTGTTACCTCCCGATCGGGCCCCCCCCCCCGGCCCGCACCCGGCGGGTGGTGCCGGGCCAAGGCGCGGCCGAACTGGGACGCGGCGCGGTTCGGGTCGGCCGGCCGGATGTCGGCGCGGCCGGGCAGGAGCGTGATCAGCGTGGCGGGACGTCCGGCGCGCGAGCCGTCGCGGTCGGCGGCGACCAGCTCCGGGATCCAGCCCGCGAAACCGTCCAGCGAGGTCAGGACGTCCTCTTCGGTCGCGGCCGCACCGTCGCCGGGCGGGAAGGCGCGCAGCACCAGGGGGCCGGACGGCGTGCGGAGCAGGTGGGTGGCCGCGTGGATACCGCCCGCGAACGCGCGGACGACCTCGGCGGGTTCGCCGGTCGCGTGCGCGACCCAGTCCAGGAGGCGCGCGGACGGTTCGGGTGGCACGCCGCTAGGAGAACTGGTCGCTGGTCGTGCCGAGGGACAGCAGGACCATGGCGTCGTGGTCGGGGGAGCCGGGTTCGGCCTGGTAGACCGTCATGCGCTGCCCGTCGGCGTTCAGGTGCAGAACCTCGTAGTCAAGGGTGAGGACGCCGACGCGCGGGTGGTGGAAGGTCTTGCGGTCACCGCGCCTGGCCTGGACGTCGTGGCGCTGCCAGAGGGCGGCGAACGCGGTGCTCTCGGCGGTGAGCTCCTCGATCAGGGCCGTGAGGTCGGGGTCGTTCCGGAGGGTGGCGGTGAGGGCGCGGAGCTGGGCGGCGCTGGTGGCGGCGGCCTTCTCCCAGTCCGCGAGGACGTCGGGCGCGGCGGGATGCAGGAACACGTAGCGGATCGTGTTGCGGCGTTCCGGCGGCCACTCGTCCATGCCCGCGAACAGGGCCAGGCCCTCAGGGTTGGCGGCGAGGATGTCGCTGGTGCGGCCGAGGACGTACGCCGGGCAGGGGCGGACGCGTTCGAGCAGGCGCAGCACTCCGGTCCGGACGACCGGGCGCGGCATCGGGGGCGCCGGGGCGGCGCGTCCGGAGACCTGGTCGGCGAGGGCGAGCAGGTGGGCGCGCTCCTCGGGATCCAGCCGGAGCGTGCGGCCGAGCGCGTCCAGGACGGCGGGGCTCGGGTTGGTCTCCTTGCCCTGCTCGATCCGGATGTAGTAGTCGACGCTCACCCCGGCGAGCGCGGCCGTCTCCTCGCGGCGCAGGCCGGGAGTGCGGCGCGGGCCCGGCCCGGCGGGCAGGCCGACGTCGGTGGGGTGCAGGCGGGCGCGCCGGGCCCGCAGGAAGTCGCCGAGCGGGTTGGGGGAGGCCACCCGGCCAGTCTGCCATCCAGGGTGGCCGTGCCACTGCCAGGAACACCGCCACCTTCATCGCGGCGGCCGCGGCGGGCATCGTCGGCGCATGACCTTCGACAGCGAGTCCACCGCGTCCGACGTGATCGCAGGACACGACCTGAGCGGCGTGAACGCCGTCGTCACGGGCGGCGGGTCCGGGCTGGGGGCGGAGACGGCGCGGGCGCTGGCCTCCGCCGGGGCGCACGTGACGCTGGCCGTCCCGGACATGGCCCAGGGGAGGGAGGTGGCCGCGCGGATCACCGGTGAGACGGGGAACCCCCAGGTGGAGACCTCGTTCCTCGACCTCGCCTCGCTCGCGTCCGTGCACGCGTTCGCCGAGCGACGGCTGGCGGACGGGCGGCCCCTGCACCTGCTGATCAACAACGCCGGGGTGATGGCCACCCCGCTGACCTACACCGCCGACGGCTTCGAGTCCCAGTTCGGGATCAACCACCTCGGCCACTTCGCGCTCACCACGGCGCTGCGGCCGGTGCTGCGCGCGGCCGGCGCGGCCCGCGTCGTCGTGCTCTCGTCCCGGGCGCACCGGCACGGCGACGTGGACTTCGACGACCCGAACTACCGGCGCCGCCCGTACGACCCGTGGGAGGCGTACGGGCAGTCCAAGAGCGCGACCGCGCTGTTCGCGCTGGGCCTCGCCGAACGCTGGGCGGACGACGGCGTCACCGCCAACGCCCTCATGCCCGGCGCGATCATGACGGGCCTCCAGCGCCACATCACCCCGGCGAAGCTGATCAGCCTGGGCTGGGCGGACGAGCAGGGCGACCCGGTCGTCCCGGCGGGCTGGAAGACCGTCGAGCAGGGCGCGGCCACCGCGGTCTGGGCCGCGGTCGCCCCCGAACTCGCCGGGGTCAGCGGCCGCTACCTGGAGAACTGCGCCGTCGCCGAGCCCTGGACCGAGGACGACGAACCGCCCAACGGCTACTACCTGCCGCGCGTCCTCGACCCGGTCCGCGCCGACCGCCTGTGGGAGCTTTCGGAGAAGCTGACCACCGGGTAACCGTGTCGTACCCCGCGGCTAGGCTTCCGCTGATCGACGGCGAGGGCGGAAGGACCGGCGCGGATGACCACCGGCGTGGACGAGATCGACTGGGCCTCGCTCCAGGACGCCTACGGCCCGGCGGACGGCTTCCCCCGGCTGCTCCGAGGCGTCGTCGACTCCGACCCCGAGGTGCGGGAGGAGGCCGTCCACGAGCTGTTCGGCACCGTCTACCACCAGGGGACGCTGTACACCGCGACGCCCCGCGCGGTCCCGTTCGTCGCCCGCGTCGCGGCCGACCCCGCTACGCGTGAGAGCGAGCGTGCGAGCCTCGTCCACCTGCTCGGCGTGATCGCCGAGGCGGACGACGCGTCCCCGGACGTCCTTGCCGACGTCCGGGCGGCGCTGGTCCGCGACATCGAAATCCTTCTCACCTTCCTGGACGACCCGGACGCTGAAACCCGTCACGCCGCCACCTACCTGCTCGGCCACCTGCCGTCCGAGACCGCGCCCCGGGTGGTGCCCCTCCTGCGGGCGCGGCGGGCGGTCGAACAGGAGCCGATCGTCATCGCCGGCCTGCTCGCCGCCGCCGGACGCCTCGCCCCGGACCACGCCACCGCCGCCTGGCTGAACGAAGAGCTCGCGCCGGACAGGCCGGACGTCGTGCGCGCCGGAGCGCTCTGGGCCGCGTCCGCCGCCGGGCTCCCTTGGACGAGCGCGCCCGACGCGTCGGCCGAGACCCTCGCCAACTGCTGGCTGGACGGCGAACCCCTGACGAACTGGGTCTGGTCCGACACTCCCTTCGAGGACATCGCCCTGCGGCTCGACATCGGGCCCTTCGCCGCGATCTGCCGAGCCATGCTCGACCAGGGCACAGCCGAGGCCGCCCGCACCGCGATGTACGCGGTGCACGAGCGGTGCGGACGGTCGCGCTCCGCCCGCCCCGAGCTGGCTCCACTGCTGGCCCACTGCGTCGACCACCCCGATCCGCGGGTCCGGCTTGAGGCCGCCTACACGGTCCAGGACGTCTGGGAGGCCGCTCCACTGGCAGCGGACGCCCTCGCCGCCCGCGCCACCCGAATCGCCGCCGTCACCACCTCGGGCCCGGCCGTCCGCCCCGATGCCGACGCCGCGCGGGAGGACGCGTCGTCCGCCGACGACGCGGACGACCCGTCCCTGCTCAAAGCCGCGCTGGGAGTGCTGGTCGAGCTGGGGGACCCGCGCTGGCGGGAGCCGCTCGTCCGCGCCCTCGACGCGGGCAGGGATGTGGACGGCACGCTGTACCTCCTGGTCACCAGGGACGTCCCTTGCGACGACGTCCTGCTCGGCGCCGTCCGGCGGCGGCTCGCCGCCTGGTGGTCGAAGGAAGGCGCCCGTGACGACACGCCGTTCCCCGACCTACTGCGGGACAGCGACGCCCATGTCCTCACGAAAGTCATTCACCACTGGGGGCCGGACGCCGCGGCGGCGGTGCCGGAGCTGATCCCGCTCGTGCCGGTCGACGGCTGGTGGGCCGTGCGGGCGCTGGAGGCGATCGGCCCGGCGGCGTCGGCGGCGGTGCCGGTGCTGGCGCGCGTCCGCGACGCGGACGGGCCGTGGAGGAGGCGGCTCCTTTGCGCGGAAGCGCTCGCCGCGATCACCGGGGACGACGCCCAGCTCGCGCACTGCGTCGCCGCCGCGGCGGCGGGCGGTGACCCGGTGCGGGCCGCACGCACCGCCCTCCGCCACGATCTCCCCCTGGACGGCCTGCTTCCCGCGCTGCGAGCCGCCGCTGCTCCGTTCCCGCCTGGAACGACGGCAGGATCGGACGTGTACCTCAAACGGATCGACGCGGCCCGCCTACTGCTCGAACAAGGCGAGACCGGGATCGCGGTGCGGGCCGCCGCCGACGCCCTGGACGCCGGTATCTACACCGCGAACGCCCTCGAACTGGCCGGGCTGGCCGGACGCGCCGCCGCCGACCTCGAACCCCGCGTCCGGGCGCTGCTCGTCAGGCCCCATGAGACGCCCGCCGCGCTCGCCCTCTTCCGGATCACCGGCGAGTCCGCCCCGCTCGTCGCCGCGCTGCGCGACGAACTCCTGCAGTCGGGCTTCGGGCGGTGGCTGGCGGAGCCCCTGCGCGAACTCGCCCCGGCCGCCGCGGAACTCCTGCCCGAGCTGCGGGAACTCCACCACGGGGACGCGCCCGTCTCCCGCACCGGACCGCACGGGTGGCGGCGCGGCGAGACCGAGCGGGACCTCGCCCGGCTCATCGACAAGTTGACCGAACCGACCCCCTGACCCGCCGCACACCGTCCCCCCCCGGACGTCGACGCGCCGGACGCCGGTCCGGCGCGCGGTGGTCAGGCGCGGACGATGGCGTCGGCCTCGATCTGCACCAGGAGGTCCGGCGTGATGAGGGCGCTGACCTCGACCATCGTCGTCGCCGGGCGGTGCGGGAAGAACTGGCGGAGCAGCGTGACGATCTCCTTCCGCCGCCCGATGTCGGTGAGGTAGACCCGGATCCGGACGACCTCGTCCAGGGCCGACCCCACCTGCCGCAGCGCGATGTCGACGCGGCGGATGGCCTCGGTGGCCTGCGCGACCACGTCGTCCCCGCCGGCCGGGCCGTCCGGCGTGGCGGCCGTGGTCCCGCCCAGCCACACGGCCTGCCCGACGCGTACGGCCTTCGGACGGGTCAGCGCCTCGTCGAAGTACGGCTCTCCATACGTCTGGTTCACCGGACGAAGGTAACGGCGGGCGGGACGCGGCGGACAGTCCCATAACCGAATAGTCAGGCGAGTGTGGCGATTTCGGATCGGGAGGCGTTGCCGCCCGTGCAGACCACGGCGACGCGGCGGCCCGCGAAGTCACCGGGCGCGGCGAGGACGGCGGCCAGCGCCGCCGCCCCGGCCCCCTCGGCGAGGGTGTGCGCGTGGCTGGCCAGAACCCGCTGAGCCGCCCGGATCTGCTCGTCCGAAACCAGCCGGAACTCGGCGAGGACCTCGCGGAGCAGCCGCTGCGGCAGGTCGAAGCCCCGGCCCGTGGCCAGGCCCTCCACGACCGTCCGGTTCGGGCGTTCCACGGGGTGTCCCGCGCGCCACGAGTCGTGCGCGGCGGGGTAGGCCGCGGCCTGGACGCCGATCACCCGGCAGTCCGGCGCGACGGCGGCGGCGACCAGCCCGGCCGCCGCGGCCCCGGTGCCGCTGCCGACCGGGACCAGCAGGGCGTCCAGGTCCGGGCACGCCTCGAACAGCTCCAGGTAGGCGGTGCCGACCCCGGCCATCAGGGCGGCCGTGTCACCGGGGCTGACCAGCAGGAACTCGCCCGCGAGCGCCTCCGCCGCCTTCTGTGCCCCGGCCATGTCGGAGCCGTTCAGCAGCACCCGCGCGCCGTAGCCGCGCGTCGCGCGGATCTTCTCCTCGCTCGCCGACTCGGGCATGACGACCGTGCAGGGCGCGTCGTACTCGGCGCACGCGTACGCGATCGACTGGGCGTGGTTCCCCGTGGAGTACGTCACCAGGCCGCGCCGGCGCTGCTCGGGCGTCAGCCCGGCGAGCAGCGTCAGCCCGCCGCGCACCTTGAACGCGCCCGTCGGCTGGACGTTCTCGTGTTTCACGACCACCGACGCGCCCGTCGCCTCGTCCAGGGCGGGATAGGACCACTGGGGCGTCGCGGGCAGGCGGGAGGCCAGCAGGTCCCGGGCGGCGAGGACGTCGTCGAACGTGGGAGGTCGCATGCGTTCCATGCTCGCCGCGCACCGACCCATAGGTCCAATGCCAATCTTCTCTGTAACGCATCGAGCTCGTTGATATGTTCGAGTCATGCTCGACGTCGTCCGACTGCGTGTCCTGGCCGCGGTGGCGCGGCACGGCTCGGTCACCGAGGCCGCCCGCGCGCTCGGCTACGCGCAGCCCTCGGTCAGCCACCACCTGGCGCGCCTGGAGGCCGAGACCGGCGGCAGGCTCGTCCAGCGGGTGGGGCGGGGCGTCCGGCTGACCGACGCGGGCCGCGTGCTCGCCGAGCGCGCGGAGGAGATCCTCGGACGCCTGGACGCCGCCGAAGCGGAACTGGCCGCCCACACCGGCCTGCGCGCCGGGCGGGTCCGGCTCGCCGCGTTCCCGTCGGCGCTCGGCACGTTCGTCCCGCGCGCCGCCGCCGCGTTCGCCGCGGCCCACCCCGACGTGGAACTGCGGTTGAGTGAGGCCGAGCCGCCCGAGGCGGTCCGCGCGCTGCGCGCCGGCGAGATCGACGTCGCCGTCCTGTTCGCCCACACCCCGCCCAGCGGCCCCGGCTCCCCGGACGCGCCGGACGGGCTGCGCCGCGTCGAGTTGCTGACCGAGCCGATCCACCTCGTCACCCCGCGGGACGCGCCGGGCGACCGCCTCGCCGACCACGCGGCGAGCCGCTGGATCTCCGGCTGCGAACGATGCCGGGAGCAACTCGTCCGGGACTGCGCGGACGACGGTTTCACCCCGCGGATCGCCTTCACCACCGACGACTACGTGTCCGTGCAGGCGCTCGTCGCGCAGGGCCTCGGCGTGACGACGCTGCCCGGTCTCGCGCTGCACGCCGTCCGGGACGCGGGGGTGCGGACGGTCCGGCTGCCCGGCCGGACGCGGCGGGTCAGCGCGGCCGTCCACGGTGAGCCGCCCGACCCGCCCGCGACCGCCGCGCTGTTGAAACACCTGGCCGAAGCCGCCACCGACCTCGCCGACAGCGTCGGCGG
>NZ_JBFAOF010000342.1:0-6991 GCF_040675125.1 Spirillospora sp. NPDC049652
AGCGCAGGCCCCGCGCGGACAGCATCTCCTCGGCCATCAGGTACCGGTCGGCCCAGGTCGGAACCCTGTTCCTGCGTTGCCCGGAGAGCGGCGCGACGCCTGTCGCGAAGGCCGCGCTCGCCGATCCGCGCTTCACCGAGACGGCCGTGACCAGGGCGTTCAGCGGACGTCCCGCGCGCGGCCTGGTGAACCGGTTCCTGGCCGAGCACTCGGACGCGGCACCGGCCGCCTACCCGGACGTCCACTACGTCACCTCGCCGCTGCGCAAGGCCGCCGCCGACCGCGGTGACGCCGACACCGTCAACCTGTGGGCCGGGACGGCGTGGCGCAACGCCACCGAGAGCCCCGCCGCCGAGGTTCTGGACCGCCTCACCCCGCGCTGACGGAACACCCCGGGCCGACAGGCCACCCCGGATGGGGACAAACCCTGTGAAGCGCCGCTAGGTTGTGGCCATCGGGGACTTTTGACGGGGAGGTTGCCGGGTGGGGACCGGTGTTTCCGCTGCCTTCGGGCGGCTCGCCGCGGGCTTGGGCTGCGCGGTACTACTGGCGGGATTGGGCGGCTGCAAGGTGGCCGGGGCGTCCGGGAAGGACGGGCCGGCGCACGGCCCGGACCAGCCCAAGGGCGCGGACGGGACGAAGGTCGATCCGGCCACGTGGGCGAAGTGGGGGCTCAAACCGCTGCGGCAGGCGCCCCCGCCGCCGGCCGACAAGCCGATCAAACTCTCGAAGAAGGGCCCGGCGAAGGTCTTCAGCGCCGTCCCGACCAAGGAGAAAATCGTCTTCGTCACCATCGACGACGGCGCGGAGAAGGATCCGAAGTTCGTCGAGATGGCGCGCGAGCTGCGCGTCCCGTTCTCGATGTTCCTCATGGACGACGCGATCCGCACGAACTACGCCTACTTCAAGCCGCTGCAGGCGCTCGGCAACCACGTCCAGAACCACACGCTGAACCATCCGGTCATGCGCGGTCTCGGACCGGACGGCCAGAAGCGGCAGATCTGCGGCGACCAGTCGATCCTGGTGCGGCAGTACGCCACCAGGCCGTTCCTGTTCCGGCCGCCCTACGGCGCGTACAACCTCGCCACCCAGGAGGCGGCGGCGGCCTGCGGCATCCACGGCATCGCGCTGTGGCACGAGTCGATGCAGATCCACGACATGCAGTACGACGACCCGGCGAAGAGGCTGCACCCGGGCGACATCATCCTCGCCCACTTCCGCGGGCCGAAGGAGCTCAAGGGCTCGACCATGACCGAGATGTTCGCGGCCATGCTCAAGAAGATCCACAAGCAGGGCTTCGCCGTCGCCCGCCTGGAGGACTACGTCCGGCCGCCCGCCTGACGCCGACCCGGCGCCTGACGCCGGCCCGGCGCCTGGCCGCCGGCCGGACGCAGCCCTCGTTCCCGGCCGGTGGTCAGGCGGGGATGTGGTCGGTCTCGCGCTTCCAGTTGCGGTGCGAGCCGACGGCCTCGCGCACGCCCGAGACCAGCCCGGCCGCGTCGTCGGTGACGACCAGCGCCGGGTCGTCGCGGTCGAACGAGATCCCGGCGCGCTCCAGCACCGCGCGGCCCTCGGCGTGCGCGGCGACGGCCTTGCAGTGCTTGAACGCCTCGGCGACGAAGTGCACCGCGTCGCCGTCCATGCTGAGGGCCCGCACGCTCTCGGGGCCGCCCGGCACGACGACCGCGTCGTACACGACGGACGCGACCGTCGCGAGCCGCCGGGTCACCTCGATGCGGCCGCCGTTGGCGGACTGCAGCACGCCGTCGTGGGCCGCGAGGATCTCCACGATCGCGTCCTCGCCGGTCAGCGCCTCGCCGAGGGCCGCGATCACGCTGGAGTCCACGCCCTCGGCGGCGAGGACCGCGATCTTGCGTCCCTTCACCGAGCCGAACTTCGTGTTCGCCTGGCTCAGCGCGGGCGAGGAGCGGCCGTGGTTGGGCGTGGCGGCGGACTCGGGCGCCTGGACGCCGACGCCCTTGGCGACCTGGACGGCCAGGTCGTGGTCCACGTGGTTGAGGTGCTCGACGACGCCCTTGCGGATCTCCTTGTGCTCGACCTTGCCCAGCTCGAACTGGAACGCCGAGACGATGTGCCCCTTCTCCCAGTCGGACATGCTGTTCCAGAACAGCGTCGCCTGGCCGTAGTGGTCGGCGAAGCTCTCCGCCCGCTTGCGGATCTTGCGGCCCTCGACCCGCTCGGGGAAGTGCGTGAACGCGCCCTCGGTCGCGATCGCCGGGCAGCCGCCCGACAGCGTGTTCTTGTGGTAGGCGGCGCGGCCCTGGTGGATCTCGGTCTGGTGGTACCCGTCGCGGTGGTGGTTGCGGACGGGCGCGACCGGCCGGTTCACCGGAAGCTGCGGGAAGTTCGGCCCGCCGAGCCGGATCAGCTGGGTGTCGAGATAGGAGAACAGCCGGGCCTGGAGCAGCGGGTCGTCGCTGAAGTCGATGCCCGGCACGACGTTGCCGATGTGGAAGGCGACCTGCTCGGTCTCGGCGAAGAAGTTCTCCGGGTTCCGGTCGAGCACCATGCGGCCCACCGGACGGACCGGGACCTCCTCCTCCGGAATGATCTTGGTCGGGTCGAGCAGGTCGAAGTCGAACCGGTCGGCCTCGTCCTCGGGCACCAGCTGGACGCCCAGCTCGTACTCGGGGAAGTTGCCGGCATCGATGTTGTCCCACAGGTCGCGCCGGTTGAAGTCGGGGTCCTTGCCCGCGATCTTCTGCGTCTCGTCCCAGTCCAGCGAGTGGACGCCGAGCACCGGCTTCCAGTGGAACTTCACGAACGTGCTGCGTCCGGCCGCGTTGACCAGCCGGAACGTGTGGACGCCGAACCCCTCCATCATCGCGTAGCTGCGCGGGATCGCCCGGTCCGACATCAGCCACATCATCATGTGCATCGTCTCGGGCTGGAGCTGGACGAAGTCCCACAGCGTGTCGTGCGCCGACTGCGCCTGCGGGATCTCGTTGTGCGGCTCGGGCTTCACCGCGTGCACGAAGTCGGGGAACTTGATGCCGTCCTGGATGAAGAAGACCGGCATGTTGTTGCCGACCAGGTCGAAGTTGCCCTGCTCGGTGTAGAACTTGGTCGCGAACCCCCGGACGTCCCGGACGGTGTCCGCCGACCCCCGCGACCCCGCCACCGTCGAGAACCGGACGAACACGTCGGTCTCCACACCCGGGTCGCACAGGAAGCGCGCCACGGTGTGCTCCGCCAGCCAGCCGTCATAGGGGCGGAACCGCCCGTACGCGCCCGAACCGCGCGCGTGCACCACCCGCTCCGGGATGCGCTCGTGGTCGAAGTGGGTGATCTTCTCCCGGAAGTGGAAGTCCTCCAGCAGCGTCGGGCCGCGTTCGCCCACCGTCAGGGAGTTGTCGGTGTCGTCCACCTCGATTCCCTGGTCGGTGGTGAGCTTCGCGTCGTCCGGGGCGACCCGCACCGCGTCCAGGTCCCGGTGCTTGTCGGCGCCCCGCCGCGACTGCCTGTCGTTGGGCATCTCCGCCTCCTTCGTGAGCCTCTCTCTTCCCCACCTCCCCACTTGAGCTGGACTAACCCTCCTGAATGGCTCAGCAGAGTCCGGGTAGGGGACCTGGAGATCCGATATCGGGGAGGAGATTGGTCATGCCGAACCCACAGAGTCCCCAAGTCCGCCGCTCCGAGCGGACGGCCGTGACCGAGCAGCCCGCGCCCGAGGCGACCGATCCGAAGAAGAGCCGGTCGCCCGGCCACGCCCACGGCACCGACCGGGGGAGCAAGGGCGGCGGGAAGGGCGGCGGCGTGCCGCCGGACCAGCAGCCGCCGCATCCCGGGTGAGCTCCCGGCGGGGCGGGCGCCGCACCGCACCCTCTGCACCGTGAACCCGCCCTGCCGGGCATGCCGGCGCGGGCCCGCTTCCTGCGGGCCCGCGTTTTTTGTGTGCCGAAGAGGGAAATGGGACCCATGGCGAGAGGGGCTGAATGCAGGGGCAAGGGTGGGTTCAGCTCGGCGAGTTGCTGCTGGCGCTGGTGCTGTCGGCGGCGATCGGACTGGAACGGGGGCTGCGCAACAAGAGCGCGGGCCTGCGCACGCACACCCTGGTCGGGGTCGGCGCGGCGCTGTTCATGCTGGTCAGCAAGTACGGCTTCCAGGACACACCGGGCGCGAACGTGTCGCTCGACCCGTCCCGGGTGGCGGCGCAGATCGTGTCCGGCATCGGCTTCATCGGCGGCGGGCTGATCTTCGTCCGGCGGGACGCGGTGCGCGGGCTGACCACCGCCGCCGTGGTGTGGGTGACCGCCGCCGTGGGCATGGCGGCGGGCGGCGGCCTGTGGCTGCTCGCGGTCGCCGTCACCGCCGGGCACTACGTGGTGGTCCTCGGGCTGAACGCGGTCGTCCGGTGGCTGCCGCTGCAGCGCTTCGCCAGGCATCCCGGACGCGTCCGGGTGCGCCTGGTCTACCGGGACGGACGCGGGGTCCTGCGGCGCGTCCTGATGGAGTGCACCGGACGCGGCTTCGCCGTCGAGGAGGCCGCCGTGGACCGCGAGTACCTCGACGACGACGAGGCCGAGGTCGGACGGGACGAACGGCACGGCCGGGACGAGCCCGAGCACCACCGCACCGCGGCCGTCACCCTGATGCTGGACGGCTCGGGGGACATCCACGACCTCACCGCGGCCCTGTCGGAGCTGGCGGACGTCCTCTCGGTCTCCGCCGGCGGCCAGCACGACGACCGCGACTGATCCCGACGGCCGCGACCGATCCTCCGCCGGGGTGAGTGCGGGACGGCCCGAGGGGCGTTGTTCCGAACACGGCGCGGTGCGGAGAGCCGGGAATGGCGAAAGGCCCGTGCATGACGCCTCGTCGCGGACCGGCCGACGAGAGGTGCCATGCTTCCGGACCCTTCGCGTTCACCATAAACCGGCCCCGTCGTGCGGTAAAGAGGCGGTCACTGTTGGTGAAACTGGGATCAGTGCGCGTCGTAGGTCGAGGTGTTGCGGATGGTGACGTTGATGCGGTTCCAGGCGTTGATGGCCGCGATCGCCATGACGAGGTGGCCGAGGTCGTCCTCGCTGTAGTGGTCGGCGGCCTCGTCCCAGACGGCGTCCGGGACGGCGTCGGGCGAGTCGGCGATGCGGGTGGCGTACTCGGCGAGGTTGAGCGCGGCGCGCTCCTCGTCGGTGAAGCAGGTGGCCTCGCGCCAGGCCGCCACCGACCAGATGCGCCGGTCGCTCTGGCCCAGCTTCTTCAGGTCGGCGGCGTGCATGTCGACGCAGAACGAGCAGCCGTTGATCTGGCTGACGCGCAGCCGGAGCAGGTCGAGGGTGACGGCCGGGACGCCGCTGCGGCCGATCGCGCCCTCCAGGGCGAGCATCGCCTTGTAGGCGTCGGCGGCGGTGGTCCCGAGGTCGGTGAGGCGCTGCTGCATGGGGGTTCCTTTCCTAGATGTTCGATATCCAGATTCGGGGCGTGCGGAGAGCGGTCGGGGGAACGGTCGGAGATCAGTTGAGCTCGTACCAGTTGCGAACGCGCTCGCCGAGGTTCGGCTGGACGCGCTCGGTTCTGGCCCGGATGTCGGCGAGGGTCTGCTCGGCCAGCGCCCGCCGCCACGCGAACTCGGCGTGGCGCATGGCCGTCCGGACGGTGCAGGGCACGTCGAAGGCGCTCGCCGGCTGGCCCGCGCCCATGCCCTGGCGGCGGATCTCGGTGCACTGGAACGCCTCGTCCGGGCCCTCGATCGCGGCCACCACGTCCATCAGGGTGATCTTCTCCAGCGGCCGGACGAGACGGAAGCCGCCGCGCGCGCCCGGGGTGGAGGTGAGGATCCCCGCGCGGACGAGCGCCTGGAGCTGCTTGTTGAGGTACGGGGGCGGCAGGTCGTAGCCCGCCGCGAGGCGCGTGGTCGAAACGGCCTCGTCCGTCCCCGTCCAGTCGAGCAGGAGGCAGATGTGCACCGCCCACTCGACACCCTCGTTCATCCGCACATTCGGGACCTTACATATCCAGGTTCGCGTCCGCAACGGCACTGGGACGACGGCCGAGACCGGGTGGAGGACGACCTGGCGGGCATAGGGATTGCCCTACGCCCGTTCCGTAGCCATTGTCCTGCTCGCGGGGGACCTTCAGGCTTCAGAGAGACCGGGGCTCCCACCCCGCCGTCGGGTGTGCTCCACCCCGCCAAGGGCGCGTCGCGTCCGGAGCCGACCGCGACGGTGCGGTCCCCTCGGTACCGCCATGACCGAGGGGGCCGCCCTCACTCCCGGTCGGCCGCCGTACCCCCGCCGGCGGTCGGCCGGGTGCCCCCGCCCGGCGCGCCCGGCCCGCCGGGTCCGGCGAGTCCGGCGAGCGCGGTGCGGGCCCGCTCGACCAGCGGGTTCGGATCGTCCGCCCGCCACACCAGGTGCAGGGCCGTGGACGTCCCGGCGAGCGGGCGCGCGGCCACCCCGACCCGGCGCAGCGAGCGCATCGAGTCGGCCAGCACCGCGCCGCCGAACCCGGCGGCGACCAGCGCGAGGAGCGTGGGGACGGTCCGTCCCTCCGCCGCGATCCGGGGCACCACCCCGGCCCGGTCGCACAGCGCCGTGATCTCGTCGTGCGAGCGCGCCGACACCTCGCGCGGCCACAGCACCAGCGGGATCCGGCCGAGCGCGGCCAGCGGCAGCGGTCCCGTTCCGGCCGCCAGCGCGTGGTTCTCCGGGACGAACAGCGACATCGGCTCCCGCCACCACACCCGCGCCGCGAGCCGCGCGTCCCGGCCGGGCAGCCGCTGGACGGCCAGGACTTCCCGGCCGTCCAGCACGCCGCCGGACATGTCGGCGTCGCTGAAGCTCTCCTCCAGCCGCAGGTCCACGTTCGGCAGCTCCCGGTGCAGCCGGCCGAGCGCGCCGCCGAGCGGGCCGTTGATCCCGGACGGCCCGAACGCGACGGTCAGCCGTCCGGCCAGCCCGCGCGCGGCGAGCCGGACGTCCTCCAGCGCCGCGGCCGACTCCGCGAGGATCACGCGGGCCCGGCGCAG
>NZ_JBFAOF010000343.1:0-6978 GCF_040675125.1 Spirillospora sp. NPDC049652
CCCGCCAAGACCGTGCCCGCCGAGACCGCGCCCGCCGGGCCCGGCGACTTCGAGGCGGCGCAACGGCCCCCCGCCGGGAATCTGGGCGCGCAGCTCACCAGCTTCATCGGCCGGGACGAGGATCTCCGCCAGGTCGGCACGATGCTCGCCGAAGGACGGTTCGTCACCCTGACCGGCCCCGGCGGCGCGGGCAAGACGCGCCTCTCGCTGGAAGCCGGCCGCCGCGTCCCCGACCTCGTCACCTCCGGCGAGGTGGAGGGGGTCTGGTTCGTCCCGCTCGCGTCGGTCACCGATCCGGGCGAGGTGCCGTCCGCCGTGCTCTCGGCGCTGGGACTGCGCGAGGTCACGCTGGTGTCCACCAAGGCCGGGTGGCGGGCCGCGCCGGAGGGCGCCGACCCGGTGGCCCGGCTCACGGCGGCGCTCGCGGGTCGGCGTCCACTGATCATCCTGGACAACTGCGAGCACCTCCTGGACGCGGCGGCCGGGCTCGCCGACCGGGTGCTGGCCGGCTGCCCCGGCGCGCGGATCCTCGCCACCAGCCGGGAGCCGCTCGGCGTCACCGGCGAGGCGCTGTGGCCGGTCGAGCCGCTGGAGCAGCCCCCGCCGGACGCCGACGCGGGCCGTGCCATGGCCTACCCGGCCGTCCGGCTCCTGGCCGACCGCGCGACCGCCGTCTCGCCGGGCTTCGCGGTGACCCGGGAGAACGTCGCCGACGTCGTCCGGATCTGCCGCGCCCTGGACGGAATGCCCCTCGCGATCGAGCTCGCGGCGGCGCGGCTCCGCGCGCTCACCCTCGCGCAGGTCGCCGACCGCCTGGACGACCGCTTCCGGCTGCTGCGCGCGGGCAGCCGCACGGCCCTGCCCCGGCACCGCACGCTCCGCGCCGTCGTCGAGTGGAGCTGGGACCTCCTGGACGGCCGTGAACGCGCCATCTGGAGACGCCTCGCAGCCTTCCCCGGCGGCGCGGACCTGGCCGCCGCCGAAGCCGTCTGCTCCGACGCGCCCGGCGCGCCCGGCGCGCCCGACGCACCCGACGCGTCCGAGCCGTCCGGCGCACCCGACGCGCCCGGTGCACCCGACGCGCCCCGCGCGCCCCGCGCGTCCGAGACGTTCGGCGCGGTCGTCTGGAGGGCTGGACACGGGCGCGCCGGCCATGACGGTCAGGCCTCGGTCGGAAGCGACGACCTGCCCTCCCAGGACGAGCCGGTGCCCACCGGGGACGTGCTGGACGTGCTGGCGGCACTCGTGGACAAGTCCCTGGTCACCGTCGTCACCGACGGGCCGGACGGCGAGCCCCGGTACCGGATGCTGGAGACGATCCGCGCGTACGGCCTGGAGCGGCTGGCCGAGGCGGGCGAGCACGACCGGATCCGGCGCGCGCACGCCCTGTACTACGCGGGACTCGCCGAGACCGCCGAGCCGCACCTCTACCGGTCCGGGCAGGTCACCTGGATCGCGCGCCTGAACGCCGACCAGGACAACATGCACGCCGCGCTGCGCTGGGCGCTCGACACCCGGGACGCGGCCCTCGCGGTGCGGTTCACGGCCGCGCTCGGCTGGTACTGGTTCCTGCGCGGACGGGTCAACGAGGTCATGGACGGCGTGGTCGCGCTCGACAACATGCCCGGCCTGCCGGCCGGTCAGACCACGGCGCGGGCGTACGCGCTCGGCGCGATGGCCGCGTTCGAGGGGTCCTGGCGTGAGGGCGTGGACGCGACCGCGTGGCTGGAGCGGGTCGGCTCCCTGGTGGCGGACCTGCCGGACGGCGAGCCGCTGCACCCCGTCCTGCGGATGACGACGGTGACGATGCGGATGTACGCCGAGGGCTGGAGCGACGGCATGCTCGGCGGCCTCGCCCCGCTCCTGGACGACCCGGACCCGTGGATCCGCGGCCTCGGCCACTTCGTCTCCGGGCACGTGGAGCTGAACTTCGGCCGCAGCGAGCAGGGGGAGCGGTTCTTCGCCGGGGCGGCGGCCGCCTTCCGGGAGGCGGGCGACTTCTGGGGCCTGTCGTTCACCCTCACCGGGCAGGGGGAGCTGCTGAGCCGCCGCGGGGAGCACCGCGCGGCGGTCGCGCTGTACGAGGAGGCGGTCCGGCTGAACAGCCGGCTCGGCGGCGGCCCCATGGTCGTCCTGCACACCGAGGTGCAGCTCGCCCTCCAGCTCGCCCTGCTCGGCGAGGTCGAACGGGCCGAGCGGATCCTGGCGGCGGCGCTGCGGGAGGTCGAGCGGATCGGGGCGAGCGAGGGGACGGCGGCGCTGCACCAGGCGTCCGCGATGCTCGCCCGGTGGCGCGGCGACCACGCGGAGGCCGTCCGGCTGCTGGACCGGGCGCACGGGCTGGTCGCCGACCAGGCGGGCTGGCCGCAGTTCGGCGCGCTGGTGCTGACGACCCGCGCCTTCTGCGATCTGGACGCGGACGCCCCGGACGCCGCGCGAGACCGGCTGCGCCAGGCCCTCGCCGGGGCGGCCAAGGCCCCCGACTTCCCGATCGTCGCGACCGTCCTCGGGGGTTTCGCCGCCCTGGCGCACCACGAGGGCGACCCCGTGGGCGCCGCCGAACTCCTCGGTCACGCCGAGGCCCTGCGCGGCGGCCCCGACCTCTCCCAGCCCGACGTCGTCGCCCTCGGCCGGACGCTCAGCGCGCACCTGGGCGACGCGTCCTACAAGGCGGCCCTCGCCCGCGGCCGCTCCCGGACCTTCGCCGATCTGCTGGCCGCCCACGACCTGCCGGACCCCCGGATCCACGGCCTCCGCCGCGCCTGAACCCGCCGCGGAGCACGTCCGCCGGAGCGGACGACGCACCCCGCGAGCGCGCGGTGCGGACGCGGCAGGTTCAGGCGCTGCGGGTTAAGGCGCGGCAGGGGCAGGCTCGACGGGGTCAGGCGCTGCCCGCTCACGCGGCGGACGGGTTCAGGCTCGGGCGGGGTCAGGCGCGACGCTTGAACGCGCGCAGGGACAGCGGGGCGAAGATCAGCGTGATGGCGAGGCCCCAGGCCAGCGCGACCACCGCGTGGTGCAGGACGGGACCGCCGATGAGCAGCCCGCGCATCGCCTCGACCAGCTGGGTGACCGGGTTGTTGCGGATCACCCACGCCAGCCAGTCGGGGATGCCCCGGGTGGACTTGATGAACGCGGTGCTGAGGAAGCTCAGCGGGAAGATCACCACGAACCCGAAGATCTGCACCTTCTCCGGCTCGTTGACCTTCATCGCGATGAAGACCGACGTCCAGGAGAACAGGATCGCGAAGGCGAGCAGCAGCAGGAACGCGCCGACCACCGCCAGCGGGTTGGTGTGGATCCGGAACCCGATCAGGAAGCCGACCGACAGCAGGATGAACATCGACCACGCCTGCTTGGCGGTGTCGGCGATGATCCGTCCGGCGAGCGGCGCGGACCGGGCGATCGGGAGGCTGCGGAACCGGTCGTAGACGCCCTTGGTGAGGTCGCTGTTCAGCCCGAAACCGGTGCTCATCCCGGCGAACAGGGCGTTCTGCGCGATGATGCCGGGGATCACCACCGGCAGGTACGCCTGGACGCTGCCGGTCATGGACGGGCCGAAGACGTACGCGAACAGCAGCACGAACATGATCGGCTGGATGGACAGGTCGACCAGTTCCATCGGGTTGTGCTTGATCTGCACGAGGTTGCGCCAGGCCAGCGTGGCGGTGTGGCGCATCGCGGCGGCGGGGGAGACCCGCTTGGTGAGCTGCTCGGGGGCGAGCGCGGCGGTGGTCACGCGCGGGCTCCTTCCTGTTCGGCGCGGACGAGCTCGTCCGCCTCGGCGTCGACGTCGTCGGTGTGGTGGCCGGTCAGCGCGAAGAACACCTCGTCCAGGCTGGACTTGCGCAGCGACAGCTCGCCGATCGGCACCCCCGCCTCGTCCAGCCGGCGGACCGCGGCGGGCATCAGCGCGGGGTCGGTGATCGGGACGCTGACCAGGCCGTCCGCCGTCTCCGGGGTGGCGCCCGCGAGGTCGGCGACGATGCCGGTGACGGTCGCGGCGTCGGCCGCCCGGACCGGGCGCACCTCCAGCACCTGGCCGCCGACCTGCGCCTTGAGCTCGTCGGACGTGCCGTGCGCGATGACCTGCCCGCGGTCGATGACGACGATGTCGTCGGCGAGCTGGTCGGCCTCCTCCAGGTACTGCGTGGTCAGCAGGACGGTCACGCCGTCGGCGGTGAGGCCGCGCACGATGTCCCACAGGCCGTTGCGGCTGCGCGGGTCGAGGCCGGTGGTCGGCTCGTCCAGGAACAGGATCTGCGGGTGGCCGACCAGGCTCGCGGCCAGGTCGAGGCGGCGCCGCATGCCGCCCGAGTAGGTCTTGGCGGGGCGGCCGGCGGCGTCGGTGAGCTGGAACCGGTCGAGCAGCTCGGCGGCCCGCGCCTTCGACGCGCGCCGGGACCGGCCGAGCAGCCGTCCGATCATGACGAGGTTCTCGGTGCCGGTCAGCATCTCGTCCACCCCGGCGTACTGGCCGGTGAGCCCGACGAGCTGGCGCACCTGGTGCGCCTGCTTCACCACGTCGTAGCCGCCGACCGTGGCGTGGCCGCCGGACGGCTCGATCAGCGTGGCCAGGATCCGGGTCGTGGTGGTCTTGCCGGCGCCGTTCGGCCCGAGGACGCCGAGGACGGCGCCCGCCGGCGCGGCCAGCGACACCCCGGACAGGGCGTGCGTCTCGCCGAAGCGTTTCTCCAGGCCCTCGGCCTGGATGGCGTAGGACATCGGGGTCTCCTTTGGTTCGCGCGCATCGGGCATGCCTGGCCTGCAGCCGGAAGGTGGACAAGGTAGGCGCTGTCCGGACGAATGCGCATCCAGTTTTTCCGCGCGCCGCCAGGAAGCCGAGCTCCGGCTGACAGGCACGCCGTCTCCGAACCGATCGTGACTACTGTCACACGAAGGTCCGACAAAACCGTGAAACGGCGGCCGCCCCCGGACTCCTACCCCCGGGGCCGCGGACTGTGGCCGTCCGCTCCGCGGTTGCGGCGGACCGTTCCGCTGGAGGCGGCCATCCGGGCAATAGACTGCGATACGTGACGGCGCGGAGCACCCACGCGGTGCGGCTGAGGGAGCCCGCGAACCGGGTCTCGCCGCGAGCGATCGCGCACTGGGCGATCGAGTACCTGCTGTTCTGGGGCCTCGGCTTCGGGCTGGCCTGGGGCGTCGCCGTCTGGATCGGCGACCGGCCCCGCGACGGCGTCCCGCGCTGGATCACCGCGCACATCGGCTGGCTGCCCGTCGTCATCGGCATCGCCGGATTCCTCGCCGTCACCGTCGGGCCCGTCTGGCGCTACCGCGTGCACCGCTGGGAGGTCAGCGCGGACGTCGTCTACACCCGGACGGGCTGGTTCAGCCGCGAATGGCTCCTCGTCCCGGTGAGCCGCATCCAGAACGTCCACACCGAGCAGGGATGGCTCGAACGGCTGCTCGGCCTCGCGCGCCTGCGCGTCCACACGGCGTCGCACACGGGCTCGTCCGAGGTGTCCGGCCTGCGCGTCCGGGTCGCCACCCGGCTCGCCGAGGAACTCGCGCACCGCGCCCACGACCCGAGCGACGACGCCACATGACCGCCCCCGACACCCCCGCCGAGCCACCCGACACGCTGGCCGCCGCGCCGCCCGTCGAGCCGGCCGCCGCGCTGGCTGACGCACCGGCCGCCGAGCCGCCGCCCGCCGAACCGTCCACCGTGTCGGTCGACGCGGCACCGGAGCGGGCGGCCCGGGACGCGCCGGTGCGGCGGCTGCATCCCCTGACGTTCGTGGTCGGGGCCGCGCGGGAGATGGCGGCGCTGGTCGCCGCCGGCGCGACCGGGTTGCTGGTCGGCGGCATGTCCACGGCGTTCTACTTCGCGCTCATCGGCCTCGCCTTCGGGTTGGCGTGGCATGTCGGGACGTGGGCGACGTTCACTTACCACGTGCACGAGGACCGCTTCCAGACGCGCAGGGCCCTGGTGACGCGGACGGTCAAGAGCGTCCCGCGCGAGCGGATCCGCGGCGTGGACATCTCGTCCACGCTCGGCCACCGGCTCCTCGGCCTCGCGATCGTGCACGTGGACGCGGGCGCGGACGGCGGGGAGATCGTGCTCAACGCGGTGGCGCTGCGCGAGGCCGAGCGGCTGCGGAAGGTGCTCCTCGCGCGCGCCCCCGTCACCGAGATCCCGCCGCCGGCGGCGAGGCGGCGGCACGAACTCGCGCACATCCGCCGCCGCTGGTTCCTCTACGCGCCGCTGAGCGGGGCGTACCTGCTGACGCCGTTCGCGCTGGCGGGAAGCCTGCTCGGCACGCTCTACAACCTCGGCGACGACCTCGGGCTGATCACCCGGGAGCGGGTCGAGCGCCTCGGCCGGGACGCGGCGGGCCTGCCCACCGGCGTGCTGGTCCTGGTGATCATGCTGTTCCTGGTCGCGATGCCGGTCGCCTCGGTCATCGCGTTCACCCTGTTCAACTGGGACTTCACCGTCTACCAGCGGGACGGCTCGATCGTCGCCGAGCGCGGCCTGGTCACCCGCCGCAGCGTCGCGCTGGAGCGCCGCCGGGTGCGCGGCGTCGAACTGGCCGACAACCCCTTCGAGCGTCTCGCGGGCGTCGTCCGGCTGGGCGCGCTGGTCACGGGCCTGGGCGACGCCGCCCACCGGGGCCGCCTGCTGCCCGCCGCGCCCCGGGCCGTGTCGCTCGCGCTCGCCTCCCGCGTCCTCGGTCCCGTCCCCGGGCCGCTGATCCCGCATCCGGAGGCCGCCAGGGGCCGCCGCCTGGTGCGCGCGACCTCCCCGCCCCTGCTCGCCGCGATTCTGTGCGCCATGGCCGGAAACATGTGGCTCGCCGGTGTGTCTTTGCTGGCGGTTCTGCTGGCCGTCCCGCTGGGACTGGACCGCTACCGGCAGCTCGGCCACGCCGACGACGGCGTGCGGCTGACCGTCCGGTCGGGGTCGCTGCGCCGCCGCCAGTACGTCGTGGAGCACGACGCGATCGTGGGCTGGCG
>NZ_JBFAOF010000344.1:0-6940 GCF_040675125.1 Spirillospora sp. NPDC049652
GTCGGCGGGCCGGTCGCCGGGCAGGACGAGTTCGGGCGGCGGCGACGCCAGGGCGGCGCTCCACCACGCGGTCAGGGCGCGGATCTCCGAGCCGGCGTGCCGCTCGTCCTCCCACAGCGCGTAGTCGCGGTACTGGAGCGCGACGAACGGCACGTCCGCGTCCCGGCCCTCGACGGCGGCCGAGTAGTGCTCCGCCGTCTCGGCCACGACCATCCGCAGCGTGCTCTCGTCCGCGACGAGCCGGTGCAGCGCCACCACCAGCACGTGCTCGGACTCGGCGAGCCTCAGCACGGTCAGCCGCGCGGGCGGCCCCCCGTCCCGCACCCCCGCGCCGCCGCCCGGCCCGCCGGGCCCGTGCGGCGGTTCCGTGGCGGAGAGCGAGGCGAGCGCGGGCAGGAGCCGGGCGACGGCCCCGGCCCGCGCGGGCTCCGGCGCCCCGGACAGGTCGATCAGTTCGGGCGCGTCGCAGCCCGCCTCGATCCGCTGCCACGGGACGCCGCCGGACTCGGCGAACCGGGTCCGCAGCGCCTCGTGCCGCTCGGCGGTGGCGCGCCACGCCGCGTACAGGGCGGGGACGTCCAGCGCGCCCGAGAGCGCGTAGGCCCGGCACACGGTGTTCGCGGACGGTTCGGCGGCCAGCCCCTCCAGGTACCAGAGGCCCTGCTGGGTCCGGGAGGCGGGCGCCAGGGCCCCGGGCCCCAGTTCGTCGTTCATCCTCAGCGTCCTCCGTGCCGATCAGTAGAAGTAGCTGATGTAGGGGGCCCGCTCGGGCGTGGCCATGGTGTCCCAGAGCTGTGCCGAGCGCGGGTCGGGCGCGCTGATCCGCCCGCCGCGCAGCAGGTCGGTGGCGGCGGTGCCGCCGAGCAGGATCGACCCGACGGCCGCGACCTGCATCTCCAGGTCGGGCTCGCCGGTGGTGCGCCGGCAGGTCGCCTTGCCGTCCTCGGCCTCCAGCCGGAACGTCCCGCCGGTGTAGCCCTCCGGGTCGTGCACCCGCAGGGTGAGCGCGCCGTCGGCGGCCCAGCCGCGCGCCTCCAGCAGCGCCGGGACGTCCAGCGGGCGCAGCCACAGCCCGTCGTGCCGCCGCGCCCGCAGCTTCCGCGCGTCCTCGACCCACCAGGTCAGCGGGTTGTCCACGGGGGAGTACCAGACCTGGACGCGCGCGACCATGTCGATCGACAGCAGGTACCGCCAGAGCGCGGCGGCGGCCTCGGCGTCCACCGCGAGCAGGTCGATGACGTGCACGATGTTCTGCGGCGTGGTCTCCGGCGCCCAGTCCGAGGTGATCCGGTACGACACCAGGCCCCGGTCGCCGACGGCGACGTGGTCGCGCGGCGCGCCGCCCATGCCGATCGCGAGCATCTGCTCCAGCCGCGCGTCGGCCGGGTCGAGCGCGAGCCGGTCCCAGTAGCAGGACGGCGGGACCACCTCGCCGGGCGTCCCCGGGGCCTGCCGCTCGTAGATCGACTGCGCGAGCGTCCGCGCCTCCGCGCCGTCCACCCGCCGGACGGCCAGGTCGCCGCCGGGCGCGTCGGACCGCCAGCCCACGCCCTTCACGTCGATGTCGAGCGCGTTGTAGGAGGTCGCGGGCCCGTACCCGAAGCGCCAGTAGATCGGCCACTCCGAGACGCCGCCCGCCGCGATCGGCTTGCCCTCCTCGACGGCCCGCTCGTGCAGCCGCAGCAGCGTCGCCCGCATGAGTCCCTGCCGCCGCAGCGTGGGGTGGCAGGAGCCGCCGGTGCAGGCGGCGAGCGGGACGGTCGCGCCGCCGGGCAGCACCAGGTCGCGGTGCTGGGAGCTGTTGGTGGCGACGTAGCCGGTCCCGTCGTCGATGGCGATGGCCCGCTCGGGCGGGTGCGTCCGCCGGTAGAAGTCGACCACCTGCGGGTCGTTTCCCGGCGGCGACGCGAACGCGCCGAGCCAGGCGTCGAGCCACTCGGAGTAGCGGTCCCCGGTCACCTCGACCAGGCGCATGCCGGACGGCAGTTCGGAACGCATCGGAACCCCTCAGCTCGTCGTGTCGGCCGGGACGGCCGGGCGGACGGACGCGGTCAGCTCGTCCAGCGCGATCTCCGGATCGGCGACCCCGGCGCGCAGCACCCGGGTGAACTCGTCCGCCATCGCGTCCATGGACTCCTGGTCGAACCGGTCGACGCTGCTGTTCACCGCGAACAGCAGCTCGCCGCCCGCGCCGAGCTCGGCCGTCCAGAGGATCGCGTCGTCGGGGACGTCCGGGCCGAGCGGCTGGGACGTGCGCCGCTGGGCGGCGACGCAGCCGACGCCGCCCGCCTCCTGCTCGCGCAGCACGAACGGGTTGGGCGACATCTGGAAGCCCGGCCGGGCCCGCTCGGCGATCCGGTCGGACTGCTCCAGCGCGGCGATCTGCTCGCCCGCCTCGGCCGCCAGCCGGACGAACGGGACCTCGTGCGTGAACGCCGACAGGCAGCTCTCCCGCACCCGCTCGACCACCTCGCGGAACGTCCGGCAGCCGGTCAGGTCGGTGCGCAGCGGGAAGAAGTTGACGAAGTAGCCGACCGTGTCGGCCATCCAGCGGCGCCGCCGGCCCGGCCCGGGCGACAGCGTCCACACCACGGCGTCGGCCTGCCCGGTGCGGGCCAGCAGGTGCACCCGGTAGGCGGCGAACAGCACCATGAACGGCGAGCAGCGCATCGAGCGGCCGAACTCCACCGCCGCCGTGCCGAGCGCGGCGTCGACCGCGAACCGGTCGCAGCGCGTCCCGGACGGCTCGCCCGCCACCGGCGGCCGGTCGGTCGGCAGCGCCACCGCCTCGGCGCCGTCCAGCCGGTCCCGCCAGTAGGCGTAGGAGCGGGCGGCCTTCGCCTCGTCCGCGCCGGTCAGCTGGTGCGCCGCGTACTCGCGGTACTGCCGGATCTCGGGCAGCTCCGGCGCCCGGCCCGCGCGGCGCGCCGCGTACAGCTCGACCAGGTCGCGCATGACCAGGCTCAGCGACCACACGTCCACGACGGGCAGGTGCGCGACGAGCACCACGATCCAGTCGTCGTCCGCGAGCCGCCCGACGTGCGCCCAGAACGCGGGGACGCGGCTCATGTCGAAGGTCTGCCACTCGACCTCGTTGAGGAACGCCTCGGACCTCTCCTGCCGGGACGCGTCCCCGCCGGTCAGGTCGTGCACCTCCAGCGCGGGCGACGCCCCGGGCGGGTGGACGAGGTTGCGCCGGCCGCCCCCCTCCCCGCCGCCCTCCCCGGTGCCGTCGCCGGGCAGCAGTTCGGTGCGGAGCGCCTCGTGCCGGGCGACGACGTCGTCCAGCGCGCGCCGGAAGTCGGCGACGTCGAGGTCGCCGGTGAGCCGCCACCCCCCGCTGGAGATGGGCCGGGGACCGAAGTCCCCGGCCGATCCGTCGTTCTGGTGCTGCAGGCGCAGGAACTCCTGTTCGAGCGAGAGCGGGAACGCGGCTTCGGACGGCATCGGCTCTTCCTCTCCGTTCGGCGGTGCGGCGGTGCGGCGCGCGGCGCGCGGCGGGCGGCCCGGTCGGGTCCGGCGGGGTCAGGCGGCGGGTTCGAGCGAGGCGACCACCAGGCGGGTGAACGTCGCGAGGTCGGGGTCGTCGAACAGCTCGTCCACGCCGACCTCGGTGACGCCGAGCTCGTCCTCCAGCCACGCGGTGATCATCAGTGCGGTGATCGACTGGCCGCCGAGCTCGAAGAACGTGGCGTCCGGCGCGCCCTCGGGCACGTCCAGCGCCTCGCGCCAGATGGCGGCGATCTGTGTCGGCAGGTCCACACGGCCGATCGTGACACCGGCCGCACGGCCGCCACATCTTCCTGATTGCCCGGCCCCGGCGGGGGTGCGGGGGCCCTTCCGCAGGCTCGAAGAAGCACCGGACCCGCCGCCGCTCCTAGCGTCGGAACCGCCTGGCCGACGGGTGCGCCGCGACGCCCCGGACCGGGCCCGACCTGCCTGGAGGAAGCAGATGGCTGGTGATCGCAAGTACCACGAACGGACCGTCGCCCCCGTCCCCGACCCGCCGGCGGCGGTCCGCCGGCTGGCCGCCGAGGCCGCCGGCGACCACTTCTGCTACGAGGGACCGGACGGCTTCGCGGTCGCCCTGGACCCGGTGGCCGAGCTGGTCGCCGACCGCCGCCGCCTGCTGCTGCGCGGCCCGGACGGCGACGTCGAGCGGCGCTGGTCGGCCGAGGCGCTGCGGCGCGTCCCGGACCTGCTGGACGAGCTGCCCCTGGAGGCGTGGCGCTGCTACGGCTGGGCCGGGTTCGAGCTGGCGGCGGCCCGGGACGGCCTCACCGGCCTGGCCGGGGACGAGCCGTTCCTGCACCTGGTGATCCCCGCCGCCGAGGTGCGGTTCCACGCGTCCGGCACGCTGCTGCGCGCGCTCGACCCCGCCGTCCTGGACGCCCTCCAGGAGCGCGTGGAGGCCGCGCCGCCGCCCGCCGCCGCGCCGCGTCCGCGCCCGGTGCCCGACCAGGACACCGGCGCCTACCTGAACGCGGTGGAGAAGGCCGTCCGGTACATCCGCGACGGCCGGCTGCAGAAGGTCATCGTGTCCCGGACCGTCCCGGTCGGCTTCCCGGTGGACCTGCCCGCCACCTACGAGCTGGGCCGCCGCGCGAACTCGCCCGCCCGCTCGCACCTGTTCTCGCTGGACGGCCTCGCCTCGGCGGGGTTCAGCCCGGAGACGGTCGTGGAGGTGTCCAAGGAGGGCGCCGTCGTCACCCAGCCGGTCGCGGGCACCCGCGCCTGCACCGGCGAGCCGGGCCGCGACGAGGAGCTCCGGCACGAGCTGCTGAACGACGCCAAGGAGGGCTTCGAGCACGCCATCTCCTTCAAGATCGCGGTGGACGAGATGGCCGAGCTGTGCCCGGACCACCCGGTGACCGTCCGCGAGTTCATGGCGGTGCGCGACCGGGGCACGGTGCAGCACCTGGCGTCGTCGGTCGGCGGCACGCTCACCGCGCCCGCGCACGCCTGGGACGCCTTCGCCGCCCTGTTTCCCGCCGTCACCACCTCGGGCGTGCCGAAGCGCGACGCCTACGAGGTCATCCACGAGCTGGAGACGTCCGAGCGCGGCCCGTACGGCGGCGCGGTCCTCACCTACGACGCCGACGGCGCCCTCGACGCGGCGGTCGTGCTGCGGACGGTCTTCCAGCGGGACGGCCAGGCCTGGCTGCGCGCCGGGGCGGGGATCGTCGCCCAGTCCCGTCCCGAGCGCGAGCTGACCGAGACCCGCGAGAAGCTCGCCAGCATCGCCCGCCACCTCGTCCCGCAGGCCCGGTGACCGCCGTGACCACAGCCCGAACCTCGGTGACCTGCGCACTCCCGAAGACGGAGGAGGTGCTCCCATGCTGGTGACCGTCACCGGAGGCAGCGGGTTCGTCGGCGCGCACACGATCGCCGAGCTGGTCCGGCGCGGCCACCGCGTCCGGCTGCTCGCCCGGCCCGGCGCGCGCGTGGACGCGGCGCTGGACCCGCTCGGCGTGGACCGGTCCGCCGTGCGGATCGCGCGCGGCGACGTCACCGACGCCGCCGCCGTCCGGCGCGCCGTCGAGGGCGCGGACGCCGTGCTGCACGCGGCCTCGGTGTACTCCTTCGACAGCCGCGACCGCGCGCGCATCCGGGGCACCAACGCGCCCGGCACCGCCGTGGTGCTGGAGGCCGCCGTCCGCGCGAGCGTCCCCCGCATCGTGCACGTCTCGACCGTCGGCGCGCTGTTCCCCGCCCCGGGACGGGAGCTGTCCGGCGGCTCCCCGGTCGGCTCGCCGCGCGGCGCGTACCTGCGCAGCAAGGCCGACGCCGAACGGGTCGCGCGGTCCTGGCAGGAGCGCGGCGCGCCGGTCGCGATCAGTTATCCGCCCGCGCTGCTCGGCCCCCACGACCCGCGCCTCGGCGACCAGACGGAGCGGCTGCGCGCGACCCTGCGCGGCTTGATGCCGATCTGGCCGTCCGGCGGCTTCCCAGTCGGCGACGTCCGGGACACCGCCGCGACGCACGCCCGCCTCCTCGAACGCCCACCCACCCGCACCTCGGCGCCCGAGCGGGTCTTCGGGCCTTCGCGGTACGTGCCGACGCGCGAGTACCTGGCGGCCGTCCGCGCGGTCACCGGCCGCCGCCTGCCCGCGCTCGTCCTGCCCGCCCGCGCCGTCCTGCCGGTGGGAGTGGCGGCCGACCTCGCGCAGCCCGCCTGGCCGTGGCACATCCCGGCCGAGTTCGGCGCGGTGTACACCTGCGCGCACGCCGTCCCGGTGGCGGCGGACGCCGACACCTGCGGCGTCCCGGCCCGGCCGGTGCGGGAGACCGTCGCCGACGCCGTCCGCTGGCTGGCGGCCGAGGGCCTGCTGACCGCGCGGCAGGCCGGACGCGGGGCGCGTCCCGCGGCCGGCGCCCCGGCGTTCGTCCCCGAAGGAGGTGAGCTGTGAGCACGTCCGAGGCCGACTATGTGCCGGTTCCCGTCCCACGGCTGAAACCGGTCCCCGCCCCGCCGCCCGCCGCGCCCGGCATGCCCGAGCTGCGGGACGTCCGGGACCGCCGCCGCGCCGAGATCCTCGCCGGGCGGGACGACGCCGTCGGACGGCAGCGCGCGCGGGGCAAGCGCACCGCGCGCGAACGCCTGGACCTCCTCCTGGACGACGGCTCGTTCGTCGAGCTCGACCTGTTCCGGCGGCAGGGCGAGGGCCCCGCCACCGACGGCGTCGTGACCGGCTCCGGCACGATCGACGGCCGCCGCGTCTTCGTGTACGCGCAGGACTTCACGATCCTCGGCGGCTCGCTCGGCGCGGCGCACGCCGCCAAGATCCACAAGGTGATGGACCTGGCCGTCGCCAACGGCGCGCCGCTGGTCGGGCTGAACGACAGCGGCGGCGCCCGGATCCAGGAGGGCGTCATGGCGCTGGAAGGGCATGCGGCAGCGCCTGGCCATCGCGCAGGCCATGCTCGGCCTGCCCGACCT
>NZ_JBFAOF010000345.1:0-6935 GCF_040675125.1 Spirillospora sp. NPDC049652
GCCGCACGCTTGCGCGTCCGCTTCGGCGCCGCTGAGTCGGCGGCGCTCACGACGACGATCACACCCTCCTTGCTCAGGGCACGCAGAATCTTGGGGGCCATCGACATGGGGATCTCGGCCTCCTCGAACGTACGGCGGAGGTCGTCGGCGTCGAGGTGATTGCCCTGGGACTTCCCACGCTCGATCAGCTGCGCGATGACGGTCTCGTGCAGGTCTGATGCCTTCGAGGTCGAGCTAGCAGGCGACACAAATACCTCTCGAACGAACGTGTGGGTTGGCTGACCCAAGCGCCCTGACGGGACGGGCCTCACTCGGAGTGGGACCACGTGCACCGGGCGGGCCACCCTGTGCGGGACCGCAGCGTACCCGCTCTTACTAGGGTCAAGCATTCTGGCACGGCTGCGCATTCCGCTTCGATGTGCTGCCCGGTAACACACCACCTTAGAGGGCGCACGGCGGTCCTTCGTACGTACTACGCCGTCTTCTCGCCGCCTTCGGCGGAACTTCTACGCGGGCGTCACGGGGACTTCGGCGGGACATGCAGGGCAAGTACGGTCACATCGTCCACCTGCTCATACCCGGCAAGCATCCGATCGACCAGGAAGTCGACGAGTCTCTCTGGGTCTCCTACCACTTCAGGTGGGGCGTCCGTCGCGACCGTGGCCAGTTCCTCGAGCCCGGCGTCCACCCCACGCCTACGGTTCTCCACAAGTCCATCGGAATAGAAGACCACAGTGTTGCCGGTTTCGATGGAAAAACTTGTCTGCTGCCGCTGGGAGGGCCAGCCGAGCGGGGTGCCGGGCTCGCGGGTGGAGACCTTGGCGTCGGCGTCCGGGGAGATCAGGAGGGGCGGCGGGTGGCCGGCGTTGCTGAAGGCGCCGCGCCCGGTCTCGGGGTCGATGACCGCGTAGGCGACGGTGGTGAACTGCTCCTCGTCCTCGGTGGCGGAGAACAACCGGTCCAGACCGGACAGGACCGCGGCCGGGCGGGGGTCGTTCAGGGCCAGGGCCCGCAGCGCGTTGCGGACGCGGCCCATCCCGGCGGCGGCGCGGACGCCCTTGCCCATGACGTCCCCGACGGCCACGGCGAGCCGGTCGTCCGGCAGCCGGAACACGTCGTACCAGTCGCCGCCGACCTGGACGTGCCGGGTGGCCGGGTTGTACCGGGCGGCCAGCACCATGCCGGGGAGCTGCGGAAGATCACTCGGCAGCAGGCTGAGCTGGAGCTCCTCGGCGGTCTTGTGCTCGCGCTCGAACAGCAGCGCCCGCTCGACGGCCAGGGCGCACTGGCCGGCGAGGGCCTCGAGGAAGACCTTCTCCTCCTCGGTGATCTCGCGCGGGCGCTTGAAGGAGAACCGCAGCGCCCCGATCGGCGCGCCCGCCGCGAGCAGGGGCAGCCCGACCCAGGCCCGCTCCTCGGCGTGCTGGGTGAACAGCTCCGCCTCGTCCCGGCCGAGCTGGAGGCGCAGGTCGTCGGGGCTCTGCGCCAGGAACGGGCGGCCCTCCCGGACGGCCACCGACATGACCGTCTGGTCGCTGACCCGGATGTCGTCGCGGGCCGGACGGGCCTGGTCGGAGGCGGGCTCGCCGCCGCCGGGCGGGGCCGGGGTGACGATGGACAGCCGCAGCTTGTCGTCGTCCAGCAGCGCGACGGCCGAGTAGTCCGCGCCGATCGCCGACCGGCCGACCTCGGTGATCACCTGGACGACCTGGGCGACGGTCAGCGCCTCGGCGAGCATCGAGGTGGCCTGCTGCAGCCGGGCCGTGCGCAGCGCCGCCGCCGAGAGCTGCTCGGTCAGCCGGCCGCGCATCTCCTCGGCCTCCTTCTGGCCGGTCACGTCGGTGTTCGCGCCGACCCACTCGACCACCCGGTCGCCCTGCCAGATCGGCACCGCGCGCACGTCGAAGTGCCGGTAGGCGCCGCTGCGGGTGCGGATCCGGTAGCCGGTCTCGAAGACCCGGTCGCCGGCGACGGCCTCGCGCCAGATCTCCTCGATCCGCGGCCGGTCCTCGGGGTGGACGACGGCGGACCAGCCGCCGGAGGCGTAGTCGTCCGGGGTCTGGCCGGTGATCTCGCGCCACTCGGGGGCGTCGTCGATGGCGGTGCCGTCCGCGGCGGCCACCCACACGACCTGGGAGCTGGCCTCCACGAGGGAGCGGTAGCGCTGCTCCTTGCGCCGGATGACCTCCTCGGCGCGGCGCCGCTCGGTCACGTCCAGCGCGGTGAGGACGACGCCGACCGGCGTGTCGTCCCAGGCGGCCTGCTTGGGCGGGCGCGCCTTGTCCCGGTCCTTGTCCTTGCCCTTCCCTGCGGCCTTGCCGTCCGGCTGCGCTCCCCCGCGCGCCGGGAGCCAGGTGCAGGACAGGATGCGCCCGCCCACGGCCAGCTCGGCGTCGGTGATGGGCCGGTCGTCGGCGAGGACGGAGCCGAGGGCGGCCGCGAAGGCGGCGGCGGTCTCCTCGTTGAGGACCTCGCCGGGGCGGCGTCCGGTCAGGTCGGCCGCCGAGACGCCGAGCATGGCGGCGAGGGCGTCGTTGACGCGGCGGCACTTCAGCCCCGTGTCGAAGAGCGCGATCCCGGCGGGGGCCTCCTTCAGGAGGGTGGCGTACAGGGCGGCGTCGGACGCATCCATGGGCTGACCCTTCAGCCGGGAGAGCCGGGGACGCGGAACGGACGTCTCGGTGCTCACAGGCAACACCTCCGCCCCAGGGGGTCCCGTACCGCGCGGCAAGTTCTCATCACTATGTGTGAATGGGAGCAGGCTAACGCTCCCGCCTCCATCACAACACCCGTCGAAGTGAGGTTCTCATCATCTCGACGCGTAGCCCCGGACGGAAGCCCCGCCGCCGATCCGCCTATGACGGATACGGCGTCCGGCGCGTGATTCGGACGGTGGATCGCACGCATCCGAGGACACCCGCCGGAAAGGTGTTCTTCCGGACGGCGAGTGGACGATGCTACGCCGGATCGGGTGCGCCGCGCCGGACGGACGCGCCGTCCCTCTCGGCCGTCCACGGTTCCGGACCCACCGAAACGACGCTGACCTGCCGCCCTGCCAACAAGCAAAAAGAAGGTAAAGGCGGCCGGGGTGGCGAGGGCCGGGTCACCACTCACCGGACAGCCCCCGACAGGGCACACATTTCGCCTCTTCGCGGCAACTTCGACGATGCGGAACCGCGAGGTCGGCATGCGGGCGACGTCCGATGGCGTCCGGCGGCGTCCGGCGGCGAGGACGTGGAGTGCCGGCGTGACCGGCTCCGGCCTTCGCGGCCGCCCGTCCTTGTACAGCGCCGTAAAAGCTTGTCCTTATATATAAGGGGCGGCTGAGGACGGTGGGGCGCCGCTCGCCCGAGGGGCGGCACTGGCGCGAGGGACGCGCGTTATCCCGCTGACCCGTCGGACTTGCTCGACTTGCCGGGCTTGCCGGGCTTGGCGGCCTTGGCCGCGGCCTTCATCTCCTGCTTGAAGGACCTGACCCTGCCGAGGGACTCCTCGTCCACGATGTCGGCGACGGAACGGTGGGACCCCTCCTCGCCGTAGGAGCCGGCGGCCTCCCGCCAGCCCTCGGGCCGGACGTCCAGGCGCTTGCCGAGGAGGGCGACGAAGATCTTCGCCTTCTGCTCGCCGAAGCCGGGCAGGGCGGCGACGCGCCTGTAGAGGTCCGCGCCGGTCTCGGCGCCCCGCCAGAGGGCCGCGGCGTCGCCGTCGTAGTCGTCGACGATCGCGCGGGCGAGGGTCTGGACGCGGGCGGCCATCGACTTGGGGTAGCGGTGCAGGGCGGGCTTGCGGCTGAAGACCTCGACCAGCGCGTCCGGGTCGAAGGCGGCGAGCTCGGCGGGATCGGGATCGCGGCCGAGGCGGTCGGCCAGCTCGCGGGGTGCGGCGAAGGCCCGCTCCAGCGGGACCTGCTGGTCCAGCAGCATGGCGGTGAGCAGCGCGAACGGGTCCCGGTTGAGCAGGTCGTTCGCCGCGTCCTCGATCGGCAGTGTGATCGGCATGTCGTTCCCCTCCAGGCGGCGGCGCGTCCGGGCCAATTCTTGCGGAAGTCTTACGGGCCGCCGCGCACCGTGGTGGGAGCGGCGGGGCGGTGGTCGAATGGACGCATGGACGAGCAGAGCGGTACGCCGGTCGGCCGCCGGATCGTGCTGGGGATGCTCGGTCTCGGCGCGGCCGGCGTCGCCGTCGGCGCGTCCGTGCAGCGGGAGGTGACGCGGGCGTTCTCGCCGGTGAGCGGGATCGGCGACGTGCTGCCCGCGGTCGGCGGCTTCCGGTTCTACTCGGTGGTCGGCACGGTCCGCGCGCCGCGCGACCTGCGGATCCGGGTGGACGGCCTGGTCGCCCGTCCGCGCGCGTACTCGCCGGCGGAGCTCGCCGCGCTGCCGCAGACGCGCGTCCGGCGCGACTTCCAGTGCGTGACGGGCTGGCGGGTGCCGCACGTGGAGTGGGCGGGCGTCGCGCTTCCCGATCTGCTGGACGCGGCGGGCGTGTCGCCGCGGGCCCACGCAGTGCGGTTCCACTCGTTCGACGGCGCGTACACCGAGTCGCTGACGCTGGAGCAGGCGCGGCGGCGGGACGTCCTGGTCGCGACGTCGATGCAGGGCGGGCCGGTCAGTCACGACCACGGCGGGCCGGTCCGGCTGTTCGTCGCGCCGATGTACGGCTACAAGTCGCTCAAGTGGCTCAGCCGCATCGAGCTGACCGAGACCGTCCATCCGGGTTACTGGGAGGACCGCGGCTACGACGTGGACGCGTGGGTCGGCCGCTCGAACGGACGCGACGATGCACCGACCTGAGAAGCGGAACGGGCTGCTGCCGCGGTTCACCCGGGCGGAGCGCTGGACGCACCATGCGACGGCGCTGCTGATGCTGGCGTGCCTGGTCACGGCGGTCGTGCTGTACATCCCGGCGGTCGCGACGATGATCGGCCATCGGGAGGTCATCAAGCCCGTCCACATCTACTGCGGGCTGGTGCTGCCTGTGCCCACGCTGCTGGGGCTGGCCTCGCGAGCGTTCCGCCGCGACCTCGGCGCGCTCAACCGGTTCGGGCCGCACGACGCGCGGTGGCTGCGCAGCGGACGGCGGCGCGCCGTGGTGAACGGGCGCGGCGTCGTCCCGGTCGGGAAGTTCAACGCCGGGCAGAAGCTCAACGCCGCGTTCACCGCCGGGGCGGCGCTGGTCATGCTCGGCACCGGCGCGATGCTGACCTGGCCTGATCCGTTCTCCGACCGCTGGCGCACGGGCGCGACCTTCGTCCACGACTGGCTGTTCCTGGTGATCGCGGTCGTCACGTTGGGGCACCTGTGGGAGGCGCTCCGAGATCCCGGCGCCCTGCGCGGCATGGCCACCGGCAGCGTCACCGTCGCGTGGGCCTCCCGGCACCACGCCGCCTGGGCCGACGAGGTCACCGAACCGTCCGCGACGCCGCCGAGTGCGGCGAACGGCGAGGTGGCCGGTCACGGGGCGAGCGCGGACGGGAGCCCGGGGCAGGTCGACGGAGGCTCGGTGCCGGGCGATCAGGGGCATGCGCGGACGGACGTTCGCCCGCCATAGGAAGCCCGAGCTTGCGCGAGACGGACGGAAGTCGGTCGTGGAGGGACGGAAGGCCCGTCACGGCTGGTCGAAGGCCCGGTCGCAGGCTCACGGTAGATCGGCGCGGCCGCGCCAAGGCTCGAAGGGAGCGGCCCGAAGGCCGGGCGGGAGCGAGTGGGAGGCCCGATGCAGACGGGCGGGAAGCCCGATGCGGGCGGACGGTGGGCCAGGCGCGGGCGGGCGGGGGCTCGGCTCGGGTGAGGGGGCGGGCGGCGCGGGCGGGCCGAAGGCGGGGCGGGCCGAGAAGTGAGGTGCGCGGGACTTTGGGGAGGTGAGCGGGTCACGGCACCGGATTGAGGCGAAGGTAGGTCTTGACACTCGCTGGGAACGCGCTGGAATGAGACATCGAGGCGGGGCCACGGCGGCCGTCCGGACGGTGCGAGCTGGGGCGGGCGTCCGGCCGCGTCTCGACCGGCGGTTCACCCCCGGCCGCCGGACCTTCGGGCACGGAGGCGTGCGATGCCTGCACTTGCCGATCACCGGAGCGAGACCCGCGACGTGCTCACGCAGCGGTTGACGGTCGAGTTCGTGATCTTCCTCCTGGAGGACGTGGCGCGGTGCGTCGCCGACGTCCAGGCGCGCATGACCCATCTGGGGCTGTCCCCCAGTGACGACCTGGTCGAGCGCATGGCCCGCGAGCAGCTTCTCTGCCGGGTCAAGTCGATGCCGCCGTCCGGCATCACCCCCTGGGCCCGCGAAGCCTGACTTCCGGCGTCCTCGACGCCCTCCGCGAGCGTCCCTTCGGTGACCGTTCGAACACAGTGGAGGGCTTACCGCCGTGTGCCCGCCAGGCCCCGCACCCGCGGGGCCTGGCGGTGGCACGCCGGGCCCCTCGTGGCCTCGCCATCGCGCCTCCTCCCTGCTTGCGAGGGGGTCTGCCCAAACGCGGGCGAAAGACTCGTCCACTTCGGGACTCGGCCGATGGGCGTCTGGAAGGGGGGCGGCCGGGCGCGGATGTGCTGCAGTTCACCTGGTTGGAGAGCCGCGGGAGGGTCGCCGCGTGGGCAAGTGCTGCGTTCCAGGTGGCGGGATCTGAGAAGCTAGGGGGTGTGAGTCCCCGTAGCAGCCGTCCGTCCGCAGGGGGTCCTGCGGCCGAGCCGCCGGTACCGGACGACGAGATAGCCGCGATCTTCGATGGGATGCTGCGGCACGCGCGCGAGCTGCTGGCCGTCCGCAGCCCCCTGGACGCCGAGCTGATCGTGAGCGAGATCCTCGGCTCGTGGTGGGGTCAGCGCGCGATGGACGGGGACGTCGAGGAGGTCGTCGGCGAGGCGCTGGTCGCGCACGCCGCCCGCGTCGGCAGCCCGGCGGCGCTCGCGCTGCTCACCGGGATCACCTGCCTCGGC
>NZ_JBFAOF010000346.1:0-6932 GCF_040675125.1 Spirillospora sp. NPDC049652
GGCGCCGCTGACCGCGGCCGAGGCGTTCCCCTCGGAGGCGGCGACCCTCCAGGTCTCCCGGAAGGCGCGCCTGACGCTGCGGGGCAAGGAGCTGGGCGGCGACTGCACGGCGGCCGTCTGGGGCGCGGAGACCGCCAAGATGCTGCGCCGCGCGGGCTGCACCCAGGTCGCCCGGACGCTGTACGCGGATACCGCGCACGGATATGCGCTGTCGGTGACGGTTTTCAACCTGGTGGACACCCCTTCGGCGAACACGGCGGTGGACGCGCTGGGCCAGAACGGCGGCGGCGGGTTCGTCCGGCCGCTCGCCCCCGGCTCCGACTCGGGCGGGACGCTCGGCACGTTCGGCCAGAAGGGCTACGGCGCGGCGCGCGGCGTGGCGATGGGCCACTACGCCGTGGTCGCCTGGGCGCAGCGCCTCACGGGCACCGGGGACGCGGCCAGCGCCGCCAAGGACGAGACCCTCCTGTCGGTCCTGATCGAGGGCCAGAAGGCCCCGGCCGTCCTGAACCGCGCCGCCCGCGCGCACTGACTCCCCGCCGCGCCTCGCCCCGGCCCCCGGGGAGCGCTGCCGGCCGTCCGATGTTTCAAACATCGGGACCCCGGTGATGATGCTCACCGAGGTCAGGGCCTTTTCGCGTGGTCACACGCCACTAGAGTGGTCTAAACCACGCGGAGATCACCGAGATCGACGAAGATCAACAGACCCGGACACGTTTCGCGACTTGGTCGCTTCGGGCATGATCCCGGCAGTGATGTAGTCTCATCGCACCGCAGCAGGGCCAACGCCGTCCCGTGCCTGCACTGACATCAGCCAGTGACACGACGACGACGGGAGGGTTTGATGGCCTCTGCTGCCCTCACACCGGGCCTGCCACAGAACCAGGGCCTCTACGACCGGGCGAACGAGCACGACGCCTGCGGCGTCGGCATGGTGGCCGATCTGAACGGTCGCAAGAGCCACGACATCGTGAGCAACGCCCTGACCGTCCTGCGCAATCTGGACCACCGCGGCGCGGTGGGCGCCGAGCCCGACGACGGCGACGGGGTGGGCATCCTCGTCCAGATCCCCGACGCGTTCTTCCGCGCGGTGTGCGGCTTCGAGCTGCCCGCGGCGGGCTCGTACGCGGCGGGCCTCGCGTTCCTGCCGGCCGACGCGGCCGAGCGCGCCGCGGCGGTCGAGCGGGTCGAGACCCTGTGCGTCGAGGAGGGCCTGACCGTCCTCGGCTGGCGCGAGCTGCCGCACGACGCGGCCCACTGCGGCCCGGCCGCGCGCCGCGTGATGCCGCACTTCGCGCAGCTGTTCCTGACGGCCGCCGCGCACGGCCCGCACGCGGGCAAGAGCGGCCTGGAGCTCGACCGGGCCGTGTTCTGCATGCGCGAGCGCGCCGAGCAGGACGCCCCCGTCTACTTCCCGAGCCTGTCCGCGCGGACGATCGTCTACAAGGGCATGCTCACCACGCCGCAGCTTGAGCCCTTCTTCCCCGACCTGTCGGACGAGCGGTTCGCCTCGGCGATCGCGCTGGTGCACAGCCGGTTCTCCACCAACACCTTCCCGGCGTGGGAGCTGGCGCACCCCTACCGGTTCATCGCGCACAACGGCGAGATCAACACCGTCCGCGGGAACCGGAACTGGATGCGGGCCCGCGAGGCGCTGCTGAAGTCGGACCTGATCCCCGGCGACCTGTCCCGGATCTACCCGGTGATCGACATCGAGGCGTCCGACACCGCGTCCTTCGACGAGTGCCTGGAGCTGCTGCACCTGGGCGGGCGCAGCCTGCCGCACGCGGTGCTGATGATGATCCCCGAGGCGTGGGAGAACCACACCGAGATGGACCCGGCGCGCCGCGCCTTCTACGAGTTCCACTCCACCCTGATGGAGGCGTGGGACGGCCCGGCGTCGGTGACCTTCACCGACGGCACGGTCGTCGGCGCGGTCCTGGACCGCAACGGGCTGCGCCCCGGCCGGTACTGGGTGACCGACGAGGGCTTCGTGGTGCTGGCGTCCGAGGCGGGCGTGCTGGACATCCCGTCCGACCGGGTCGTCCGGAAGGGCCGGCTGCAGCCGGGCAAGATCTTCCTGGTCGACACCGAGGCCGGCCGGATCATCGAGGACGACGAGGTCAAGGCCGAGCTCGCCGCGCAGCACCCGTACGGGGAGTGGCTGCACGAGGGCCTGGTCCGGTTCGAGGAGCTGCCGCGCCGCGAGCGCGAGATCCCGACCCACGAGACGCTGGTCAAGCGGCAGCAGACCTTCGGCTACAGCAACGAGGAGCTCAAGGTCATCCTGTCGCCGATGGCCCGGACCGGCGCCGAGCCGATCGGGTCCATGGGCACCGACACCCCGATCGCGGTGCTGTCGGACCGGCCGCGGCTGCTGTTCGACTACTTCAAGCAGCTGTTCGCGCAGGTCACCAACCCGCCGCTGGACGCCATCCGCGAGGAGCTGGTGACCAGCCTGCAGTCCACCCTCGGCCCCGAGGGCAACCTGCTGGAGCCCGGCCCGGACTCGTGCCGCCGGCTGGTGCTGCCGACGCCGATCCTGGACAACGACGAGCTGTCCAAGATCATCCACATCAACGACGAGGGCTCCCTGCCGCACCTGCAGGCCCACGTCGTGCACGGCCTGTACGACGTGCACGGCGGCGGCGCGGCGCTGCGGGCGCGGATCGAGGAGATCTGCGCCGAGGTGTCGCTGGCGATCCAGGGCGGCGCGCGGATCATCGTGCTGTCCGACCGGGGCAGCGACTCGGCCCGCGCCGCGATCCCGTCGCTGCTGCTCACCGGCGCCGTCCACCACCACCTGATCCGGGAGAAGACCCGGACCCGCGTCGGGCTGGTCGTCGAGACCGCCGAGGCCCGCGAGTGCCACCACATGGCGCTGCTCATCGGGTACGGCGCGTCCGCGGTGAACCCCTACCTGGCGCAGGAGACCGTCGAGGACCTGGTCCGCGCCGGCGACCTCACCGGGGTGGACGAGGCCAAGGCCGTCCGGAACCTGGTCAAGGCGTACGGCAAGGGCGTCCTGAAGGTCATGTCCAAGATGGGCGTGTCCACGGTCGCGTCCTACACCGGCGCGCAGATCTTCGAGGCGATCGGCCTCGGCGCCGAGGTCGTGGACCGCGCGTTCACCGGCACCACCTCCCGGCTCGGCGGCGTCGGCTTCGACGTGCTGGCGGACGAGGTCGCCCGGCGGCACGCCCGCGCCTACCCGGCCGGCGGCAACGAGTCCGCGCACCGGACGCTGGAGGTCGGCGGGGAGTACCAGTGGCGGCGCGAGGGCGAGCGGCACCTGTTCAACCCCGAGACCGTGTTCAAGCTGCAGCACGCCACCCGCACCCGCCGCTACGAGATCTTCAAGGAGTACACCTCCGCGGTCGACGAGCAGGCCGGCAGGCTGATGACGCTGCGCGGGCTGTTCCGGCTGAAGGAGGGCGTCCGGCCGCCGGTCCCGATCGAGGAGGTCGAGCCGGTCTCGGAGATCGTCAAGCGGTTCTCCACCGGCGCGATGTCCTATGGCTCGATCTCCGCCGAGGCGCACGAGACCCTCGCGATCGCGATGAACCGGCTGGGCGCTAAGTCCAACACCGGCGAGGGCGGCGAGGACCCGCGGCGGTTCGCTCCCGACGTCAACGGCGACCTGCGGCGCAGCGCCATCAAGCAGGTCGCGTCCGGGCGGTTCGGCGTGACCGCCGAGTACCTGGCCAACGCCGACGACATCCAGATCAAGATGGCGCAGGGCGCCAAGCCCGGCGAGGGCGGCCAGCTGCCCGGCCACAAGGTCTACCCGTGGATCGCCAAGACCCGGCACTCCACCCCGGGCGTCGGCCTCATCTCGCCGCCGCCGCACCACGACATCTACTCGATCGAGGACCTGGCCCAGCTCATCCACGACCTGAAGAACGCCAACCCGGCCGCCCGGGTGCACGTGAAGCTGGTCTCGGAGGTCGGCGTCGGGACGGTCGCGGCGGGCGTGTCCAAGGCGCACGCGGACGTCGTGCTCATCTCCGGCCACGACGGCGGCACCGGCGCGTCCCCGCTGACCTCGCTGAAGCACGCGGGCGCGCCCTGGGAGCTCGGCCTCGCCGAGACCCAGCAGACGCTGCTGCTGAACGGGCTGCGCGACCGCATCGTCGTGCAGACCGACGGGCAGCTGAAGACCGGCCGCGACGTCGTCGTCGCCGCGCTGCTCGGCGCGGAGGAGTACGGCTTCGCGACCGCGCCGCTGGTGGTGTCGGGCTGCGTGATGATGCGCGTCTGCCACCTGGACACCTGCCCGGTCGGCGTCGCCACCCAGAACCCGGTGCTGCGGGAGCGGTTCAGCGGCAAGCCCGAGTTCGTCGTCAACTTCTTCGAGTTCATCGCCGAGGAGGTCCGCGAGTACCTGGCCGCGCTCGGCTTCCGCTCGCTGGACGAGGCGGTCGGCCGCGTCGACATGATCGACGCCGGTGACGCCGTCGAGCACTGGAAGGCGTCCGGGCTGGACCTGGCCCCGGTGCTGCACGCCCCGGAGGTCCCGGAGGGCACGTCCCTGCGGCGCACCACCGTCCAGGACCACGGGCTCGACAAGGCGCTGGACAACACGCTGATCCAGCTCGCCGAGGGCGCGATCGCGTTCGGCGACAAGGTGACGCTGGAGCTGCCCATCCGCAACGTCAACCGGACGGTCGGCACCATGCTCGGCCACGAGGTGACGAAGAAGTGGGGCGGCGCGGGCCTGGCGGACGACACCATCGACGTCACCTTCACCGGCTCGGCGGGCAACTCGTTCGGCGCGTTCGTGCCGCGCGGGATCACGCTGCGGCTGGTCGGCGACGCCAACGACTACGTCGCCAAGGGCCTGTCCGGCGGCCGGATCACGCTGCGTCCCCCGGCGGACGTGCCGTTCGACCCGTCCGGGCAGATCATCGGCGGCAACGTCATCCTGTACGGCGCGACGTCGGGCGAGCTGTTCGCGAGCGGCGTCGTCGGCGAGCGGTTCTGCGTCCGCAACTCCGGCGCCACGGCCGTCGTCGAGGGCGTCGGCGACCACGCGCTGGAGTACATGACCGGCGGCCGCGCGGTCATCCTCGGCCGCACCGGCCGCAACCTGGCGGCGGGCATGTCCGGCGGCATCGCCTACGTGCTCGACCTGGTACCCGAGCGGGTCAACCCCGAGATGGTCGACCTGGAGGCGCTCACCCCGCAGGACGCCGAGTTCGTCCGCGGGCTGGTCGAGCGGCACCACGCCGAGACCGGGTCCGCGACGGCGGCGGCGCTGCTGGCCGACTGGGACGCGGCCGCCGCCCGCATCACCAAGATCATGCCGCGGGACTTCCGGCGGGTGCTGGACGCGGCCGAGGCCGCCCGCGCCGAGGGCCGCGACGTCGACGAGGCCATCATGGCCGCCGCGCAGAGCTGAGAGGGGGACTTCCGACATGGCTGACCCGAAGGGTTTCCTGACCGCGGGACGGGAGCTCCCGCAGCGCCGCCCGGTGGACGTCCGGATCAAGTCCTGGTCCGAGGTGTACCAGGACTTCGCCCGGCCCAAGGTCGAGCGGCAGGCCAGCCGCTGCATGGACTGCGGCATCCCGTTCTGCCACCAGGGCTGCCCGCTGGGCAACCTCATCCCCGAGTGGAACGACCTGGTCTACCGGGGCGACTGGCAGGACGCGATCGAGCGGCTGCACGCGACCAACAACTTCCCCGAGTTCACCGGGCGGCTCTGCCCCGCCCCGTGCGAGAGCGCCTGCGTCCTCGGCATCAACCAGGACCCGGTCGCCATCAAGCGGGTCGAGGTCGAGATCATCGACCGGGCGTGGGACGAGGGCTGGGTGCGGCCGCGGCCGCCGGCGGTCCGGACCGGCAAGAGGGTCGCGGTCGTCGGCTCCGGCCCCGCCGGGCTCGCCGCCGCGCAGCAGCTCACCCGCGCCGGGCACGACGTCACCGTCTACGAGCGCGCCGACCGCGTCGGCGGCCTGCTCCGCTACGGCATCCCCGAGTTCAAGATGGAGAAGCGGCACCTGGACCGGCGGGTCGAGCAGATGCGCGCCGAGGGCACGGTGTTCAAGACTTCCGTGCACGCCGGAGTGGACGTCACGGCCGACGAGCTGTGCGAACGCCACGACGCGGTGCTGCTCGCGGGCGGGGCGACCGCGTGGCGCGACCTGCCCGTCCCGGGCCGCGACCTGCGCGGTGTCCACCAGGCGATGGAGTACCTGCCGCCGGCGAACAAGGTGCAGGAGGGCGACTTCGCCGAGTCGCCCATCTCCGCGCGGGGCAAGCACGTCGTGGTCATCGGCGGCGGCGACACCGGCGCGGACTGCATCGGCACCGCCGTCCGGCAGGGCGCGGCGTCGGTCACCCAGCTGGAGATCATGCCGATGCCGCCGCGGACGCGGCCCGGCCACCAGCCGTGGCCGACCTACCCGATGCTGTTCAAGATGGAGAGCGCGCACGAGGAGCTGCACGACCTCGGCGGCGAGCGGCTCTACGCCATCAACACCGTGGCGTTCCTCGGCGACGAGGACGGCAACCTGCGCGCGCTGAAGGTCGTCGGCGTCGAGGGGCCGGAGACCGGGTTCAAGCCGGTCCCCGGCACCGAGCGGGAGATCCCGGCGGAGCTGGTCACCCTCGCGATGGGCTTCGTCGGCCCCGAGCGCGAGGGCCTGCTCGCGCAGCTCGGCGTGGACCTCGACCAGCGGGGCAACGTCCGCCGCGACGCCGACTACGCCACCAGCGTGGACAAGGTCTTCGCCGCGGGCGACATGGGCCGGGGCCAGTCCCTGATCGTGTGGGCCATCGCCGAGGGCCGCGCCGCCGCGCACGGCATCGACAGGTTCCTCACCGGCCAGACCGACCTGCCCTACCCCATCCCGCCGACCGCCCGGCCGATCGCCTGACCGGTCCCTCGGCTCGGAACCGGACGGCCGGTCGCCCCGCGCGGGGCCACG
>NZ_JBFAOF010000347.1:0-6919 GCF_040675125.1 Spirillospora sp. NPDC049652
CACCGTTCGGCGTACCCCGGCCGGGGGGCATGGCGCTACCGCCGGGGCGGCCGGAGCCCTGCGCCGGAGGCGGGCTCTCTCCGTATTCCGGTCCGTATTGGCTTCGGTAACTCACACGACCTCATTGGTGGGGGTACGGCTGTGCGTCGGACCTGAGGGTACTGCGCACCACGGGGCGCTGGGGGCCGCCCTGGCGGTCCCGCCCGCCCGATCAACGCGGGAGCAAAGCGAAAAATCCCTGTTCAGGGATGGTTTTATAGCTTTGTCATCAAATGAGATGGATCACTCGTGGTGGCACCGCGAGCACCCACGGTCGGCGCCGCGCTTCGCGCGTCCTCTCGGAAGACGCGAACCCGGCCCGACGGGTTGTCGGGCCGGGCTCATTCTGGACCGGTCAAATCCGGGTCACGGTCTCCCCGGTGGAGCGGTCACGAGCATCCGCGGACGGTCGGCCACCGAGTTCGGCCAGGCCGGGCCGCCGTGCCCCCGGCCCTTCTTCCGCCCGTCGCAGCGCGGGTCGCCGTTGTGGATGGCGCACCACCACTTGGGCGGCGGGTTGGACGGCGGCTTGTTCGGGTCGCAGTTGGCGTCCGGGAAGGGCGACTGGCACGGCTGCTTGCCGCCGCCCCCGCCGCCGTGGTCGTCGCCGCCCCGGCACCGCGGGTCGTACTGGCCCCACGGGGCGCTGTCGCACCACGGCGGACGCTTGTCCTCCTTCTTCTTCTTCTCCTTGTAGACGTCCACCCACTTCTGCGGGGTGCCGACCCACGCGGGCGGCGGGAACTGCTCGACCGCCAGGCCGTTGGTGGCCTCGTCCATGTACGCGTGCCAGATCTTCGCCGGGACGCTGCCGCCGACGACCTCGCCGATGCCCGGGACGACCAGCGTCTTCCGGTCGTTGTTGTACATCGTCACGGCCGTCGAGATCTGCGGGACGTACCCGACGAACCACGTCGCGATGTTCTTGTCGGTCGTGCCGGTCTTACCGGCCACCGGACGGTCCGACAGCGCCGCCGACGGCGCGGTGCCGCCGGGCTTCACCGGCTGCTGCAGCGCGTAGGTGACGTCCTGGGTGATCGGCTTGGACAGCGCGGCCCGCTTCACCTGCCAGTCCAGCTTCTTGAAGACCTTGCCGTCCGACGTGCCCACCCTGCGGATCACGTGCGGCTGGTACCAGGTGCCGCCGTTGGCGAACACCGAGTAGCCGGACGCCTGCTCGATCGGCCGGATGTTGTTGATGCCCAACGCGATGCCGTACTGGCCCTTGTAACTCTCGACCATGTCCGGGCTCACGCCGAGTTGTTCGGCCATCGAGACGATCTGCGACGAACCGGTCTTCAGCGCCAGCTGCGCGAACGCGGTGTTCGTCGACTCCTTCATCGCCTGGATGAGGGTGATCCCGCCCTTGGCCTGGTGGGAGTTCGGCAGGCCGCCCCGCGTGACGTCGTTCGGCGCGCCGCCCTTGACCGAGTTGCCCTGGGCGTCGAAGCCCATACCAGAGCGTCCCTCGACCAGGCTCTTCAGCCCGTAGCCCTTCTCCAGCGCGGCGGCCAGGACGTACGGCTTCATCGCCGAGCCGGCCTGCGCGCTGCCCATCCAGACGTTGTCGTAGGAGTCCTTCAGGTAGCTCGGCCCGCCGTAGATGGCCTCGACCTCGCCGTTGCCGGTGTTGACCGAGGCCAGCCCGAGCCGGATGTGCTTCTTCAGCAGCTTGTTCGGGTCGACGCCCGGGACCGTGTCCTCGACGGCCTTGCGCGCGGCGGTCATCTTGCGCTGGTCGAAGGTCGTGGTGATCCGCAGGCCCTTCTCGATCACCGTCTTCTCGTCGATGCCCTGCCGGTCCAGCTCCTTCAGCGCGCGCTTGATGACGTAGCCGCGCTGCCCGCCGAAGGTGGACGGTCCGCCGATCTCCTTCGTCGCGGGCATCTGCTTGCTGTACTGCGCGTACTGCTGGTCGGTCAGGTGGTGCGTCTTGCGCATGCCGTCCAGCACGTACAGGTAGCGCGCCCTGGTCTCGGCCACCCACTGCTTGTTGCCGCTGCGCGGGTCGTACTTGCCCGGCTGCTGGATGATCGCGGCGAGCAGCGCGCCCTCGTCGGGCTTGAGCTCGTTGACGTGCTTGCCGAAGTAGGTGTTGGACGCGGCCTCGATGCCGTAGGAGTTGCGGCCGAAGTAGATCGTGTTCAGGTACAGCTCGAGGATGTTGTCCTTGCTGCCGAGCTTGTCCTCCAGCTTCAGCGAGATGAACAGCTCCTGGAACTTGCGGCCCATCGTCCGCTTGTCGTTCAGGTAGTAGTTCTTCGCGAGCTGCTGCGTGATCGTCGAGCCGCCCTGGGTCTCGCCGCCGGACAGGTTCTTCCACACGGCGCGGCTGATGCCCGACACCGAGAAGCCGCTGTCGGTGTAGAAGGAGCGGTTCTCGGCGGCGACGACCGCGTAGCGGACGTCCATCGGCACCTTGGCGATCGGGACCGTCACGCGGTTCTTGCCGATCCGGCCGACCTCGGTCTTGCCGTCGTTGTAGTAGAAGATCGCGGCGGTCTTCGTCGCGTCCGCGTTCCCCTCGTCCGGGACGGGCGTCTGCGCGTACGCGACGCCGATCGCCGTGCCGAGGCCCGCCGTGACCAGCAGCCCGGACCCGACGACCAGCTTCCAGGACGGCAGGAACCGCCGCCAGCCCGTCGACCGGGACCTCAGGTGGTCGTACCAGTGGCGCGGGCCGCGCTCCGGCGGCCTCCGCCGCCGCCCGCCGCCCGGCCCGCCGGGGCCTCCCGGCCCACCGGGACCGCCAGGACCGCCGGGGCCTCCCGGCCCACCGGGACCGCCAGGACCGCCGGGGCCTCCTGGGCCTCCTGGGCCGCCGGGTCCACCCGGGCCCGCCGGCTCGCCGAAGCCGAACTCGAACACACCCGGCACGGCGCCCTCACCCGGCATCCCCGTGGGGACGGGAGCCGGGGGCTTCATTCCGGGAGCCCCAGGGCCGCCAGGTCCGGGCATCCCGAACTGGCCGGGTCCGCCGGGTCCACCCGGGCCGTTCGGCCTGCCGGGCCCGTTCGGGCCGCCAGGACCGCCGGACGGCGGGCCGGCCGGGGCTCCGGGGCCGCGGGGCGGGACGCCCTGGCCACCAGGGAAGGAGGACGGCCCGGGCCCGCCGGGCGGTGCGCCGCCGCCAGGGTCACCGGGGCCGCCGAACGGGCCGAAAGCGCCGCGTCCGGGGTCGGAAGGAGAGTTCGCCGACGCGTCCGGACTGCCGCCGGGCGCGGGGACGTGCCGTCCGCCCGGCCGCAGCGGACCGGGTTCCGGTCGGGGCTGGCCTGGAGTGCTCACGTGACCTCGTTCGGCAGGGGACAACGACAGTTGTGGTGTCGGAAGAGTACTGGGCCACCCGGTGAACGGGAGAGGCACGTGGCGGTCGCGGGCGGCGTCCGGGGGTGGCGCGCGGGGGCCGGGACGCGGCGTCAGGAAGGCGAAAGGGCAGGTCCGCCAGGAGGTTTCCGGCGGGCGGGCGGGCTCAGCCGTCGGCCGCCGGATCCTCGTGACCGAGGACATAGGAGCGCGACAGGTGGTTCCACGCGCAGCCCTGGCACACCTCGACGACGTAGACCCGGAACTCGCCGTACTCGCGGGCCATCTCGGCGAGCTCGGCGGTCCCGGTGACCCGGCCGGCGAGGCGGCCGAGCTCGTCCCCGTAGACGTACCGGACGAGGGTGAGCCGGACGGCGTGGCAGACCGGGCAGGGCGCGTCGGTCGGCTCGCCGTGGAACCGCGCCGCGCGCAGGAGGTAGGGGTGGGCGTCGCAGGCGTCCGCGCGCGTCAGCTGCCCGGACCGCAGTTCGGCCAGGGCCGCCCGCTTGGCCAGGCCGTAGTCGACGACCAGCCGCGGCCTCATGGGCGGCGGTCCCGAGCACCGCGCGCGGCCCGCATGCCAGCAGGGTAAGCCCGTCCCGCCCGCCTCCGGAAGATCACCGCCGCCACACCTGCCTCCGGCCCGCGCGGCGCGCCCTCCTTCCACCACCGGACGGGCGACGAGCGAGCACGGCCCGTCCCGCCAAGCTGACCAATTCGGGCAGTATGCGCAGGTCAGAGGCGTTATAGAAGAGGGTGCGGCGGCCGTCACAGCGTCCGGACTTGCCAGGACGCGCGGCGGTACGTATCTTTCAGATGTATCGAGTCGATACATTCACTCGATACATCACATGGAGACATCGGCTCTGCGGACGAACGGGACGGGCTCATGGCGGGCAAGAAGGGCGCGGGCGTGCTGGAGCTCGCCGTGCTCGGGCTGCTCCACGAGTCCCCGATGCACGGGTACGAGCTGCGCAAGCAGCTCAACATCCTGCTCGGCATGTTCCGCGCGTTCTCGTACGGCTCCCTGTACCCGTGCCTCAAGCAGCTCCTCGCCAAGGGGCTCATCGTCGAGGACCGGCCGCAGGAGCCGAACGTGCCGCTGGCACTGCAGAGCCGGCGCTCGAAGATCGTGTACAAGCTCACCGCCGACGGCAAGGAGCGGCTCGAGGAGCTGCTCACCGAGGCCGGTCCGGCGGCGTGGGAGGACGAGGGGTTCGGCGTGCACTTCGCCTTCTTCTCGCACACCCGCGCCGACGTGCGGCTGCGGATCCTCGAAGGCCGGCGCAGCCGGCTGGAGGAGCGGCTGGAGAGCGTCCGCGTCGCGCTGGCGCGGACCCGCGAGCGGGTCGACTCGTACACGCTCGAGCTGCAGAACCATGGGCTCGAATCCGTCGAACGCGAGGTCCGGTGGCTCAACGAGCTGATCGGGCGCGAGCGGGCGGAGCAGGAACAGGCCAGAACCTCAGAACGTCTTCAATCGATTCAGAACATGCCTCCGGAGACCGGCCGCTGACGACGCGGCACGGCCTGGGACGGGTGAACACCACCTCATGTCCCGCAGAGGTGGCGTTCGTCCTTCGGGGCGGGCGAGGATCGCCAACCGCTACAGAGAAGGAGCAACCGGATGGGTTCGGTGCGCGTAGCCATCGTGGGTGTGGGCAACTGCGCCTCTTCGCTCGTCCAGGGTGTCGAGTTCTACAAGGACGCGGCCCCCGAGACGCGTGTCCCCGGCCTCATGCACGTCCAGTTCGGCGACTACCACGTCGGTGACGTCGAGTTCGTCGCCGCGTTCGACGTGGACGCCAAGAAGGTCGGCATGGACCTGTCCGAGGCGATCCACGCCAGCGAGAACAACACGATCAAGTTCGCCGACGTCCCGCCGTCGGGCGTGACCGTGCAGCGCGGCCACACCTTCGACGGCCTCGGCGAGTACTACCGCGACATGGTCGAGGAGTCGGACGCCGAGCCGGTGGACGTCGTCCAGGCCCTGAAGGACGCCGAGGTCGACGTCCTCGTGTCCTACCTGCCGGTGGGCTCGGAGGAGGCGGACCGCTTCTACGCGCAGTGCGCCATCGACGCCAAGGTCGCGTTCGTCAACGCGCTGCCGGTGTTCATCGCCTCCGACCCCGAGTGGGCCGCCAAGTTCACCGAGGCGGGCGTCCCGATCGTCGGCGACGACATCAAGTCCCAGGTCGGCGCGACCATCACGCACCGCGTGATGGCCAAGCTGTTCGAGGACCGCGGCGTCGAGCTGCTGCGCACGTACCAGCTCAACTTCGGCGGCAACATGGACTTCATGAACATGCTGGAGCGCAAGCGCCTGCAGTCCAAGAAGATCTCCAAGACCCAGTCGGTCACCTCCCAGATCCCGCACGAGATGGCCAAGGCCGACGTGCACATCGGCCCGTCCGACCACGTGCCGTGGCTCGACGACCGCAAGTGGGCCTACGTCCGCCTGGAGGGCAAGTCCTTCGGCGACACCCCGCTGAACCTGGAGTACAAGCTCGAGGTCTGGGACTCCCCGAACTCGGCCGGCGTCATCATCGACGCGGTCCGCGCCGCCAAGATCGCCAAGGACCGCGGCATCGGCGGCCCGATCCTGTCGGCCAGCTCCTACTTCATGAAGTCCCCGCCGGAGCAGTACTCCGACGACGACGCGCGCGACGCCGTCGAGGCCTTCATCAACGGCGAGCTCGACCGCTGATCCCCGCCCGCGCGGCGGCCCGGTGAGGAGCCGCCGCCGAGCGGGCGAGGCTGAACGGCCTTTCGAGCGGCCCCTGGCAGGTGACCTGCCAGGGGCCGCTTTCGTTCATAGGGAAAATCGGTATACACCCCCGGTTGTCACGTTCTGGCCTTACTCTGGCACCCTGCGTGACACATCCGGGAGGCTCCGATGGCAGCACCGGCGTGGCGCCCGGCAGGGGTTCCCCGCTCCCCCGCGTCCTTCCCGTGCCAGGCGCCGTTCCCGTGCCGCCGCGCCGTCGCGGTGGTGGCGGGATGCACGGTGCTCGCGAGCCTGGCGGCGGGGTGCGGCGGCGGTCCTGACACCGCGGACGCCTCGCGTTCCGAATCCCACCGGGACGGCGGGACGCTGCGCGTGGTCGGCTCGTCCGACGTCGAGCACCTGGACCCGGCGTCGGCGGAGAGCGTGGGCGCGCGCGGCCTCGACCGCACCTTCGCGCGGACGCTGTTCGGGACGCTCGCGTCCAACGTGTTCGCCGAGACGGTCCCGGTGCACCCTGATGTGGCCGAGCGGCTCCCGACCCGGGCGAACGGCGGTGTCAGCGCGGACGCCCTGACCTACACGGTCCGGCTGCGGGGCGACGTCATGTGGGACACCGATCCGCCGCGCCCGGTCACGGCCCCGGACTTCGTGCGCGGCTTCAAGCGGCTGTGCAACCCGGCCGCGCCCTCCGCCGGCAAGGGCTACTTCACCTCGACGCTGCGCGGCATGGACGCCTACTGCCGGGGATACGCGCGGCTCGGAACCCGGGGCATCGGCGCGGCCACCTCCGGCTCGCCCGCCGCCGACGCGCGCGCCGCCGCCGCCTTCGCCGCCTACCAGAACGGC
>NZ_JBFAOF010000348.1:0-6913 GCF_040675125.1 Spirillospora sp. NPDC049652
CCACCGCCGGGCCGCCCCCTCCGCCCGGACCGTCCGGCCCACACGGCCCGCCCCCCGGAACCGGCGGCTGAGCCGGCCACCCGCCACCCGGCGGCCGCGGCCACCGGCCGCCGGGCCCCACCCGGCACACCTGAACTTCCACTACTCAGCAAGGAGGCTGAACCATGTCCTTCCACGTCGATTCCGAGGTCGGCCGACTGCGCCAGGTGCTGGTGCACCGCCCGGAGCTGTCGCTGAAGCGGCTCACCCCGTCCAACGCGGCGGACCTGCTGTTCGACGACGTCCTGTGGGTGCAGCGCGCCGGCGAGGAGCACGAGGAGTTCCAGCAGGTGTTGCGCTCCCGCGGCGTCAAGGTGCACCTGCTGCTGGACCTGCTGCGCGAGACGATCGAGATCCCCGAGGCCAAGAAGCACATCCTGGACTACGTGATCGACCCGCACTGGTTCGGGCCACTGGCGACCGACGGGATCCGCAACGCCTTCGACGCGATGGACCTGCGCGAACTCGGCTCGTTCCTGATCGGCGGCATCACCAAGCGGGAGCTGCTGGAGCGGATGCAGGACATCAAGTCCATCGCGTTCCACGCCATCGACCTGGACGACTTCATCCTGCCGCCGCTGCCGAACCACCTGTTCACCCGCGACACCTCCTGCTGGGTCTACGACGGCGTGTCCATCAACGCCATGAAGAAGAAGGCCCGCATGCGCGAGACGGTGAACATGGAGGCCATCTACAAGTGGCACCCGGCGTTCGCCGACGGCTACAACAAGCCGGACTCGGGCGGGTTCAACGTCTGGAACGAGGGCACCGCGATGGCCCCCGCCACGATCGAGGGCGGCGACGTCCTGGTCATCGGCAAGGGCGCGGTGCTGATCGGGATGAGCGAGCGGACCCAGCCGCAGGCCGTCGAGATGCTGGCGAAGTCCCTGTTCGCGCAGGGCTCCGCGAAGAAGATCGTCGCGCTCCGGATGACCAAGAAGCGCGCCTTCATGCACCTGGACACGGTCATGACGATGGTCGACCACGGCGTGTTCACCAAGTACGCCGGGATGGGCATGCTGCCGTCCCACACCATCGAGCCGGGCGACACCGAGAAGGAACTCAAGATCATCGACCACCCGGCCGAGGACATGCACAAGGCCATCGGCCGGGCGCTCGACCTGGACGAGATCAAGGTCCTCACGCCCACCCAGGACGTGTTCGCCGCCGAGCGCGAGCAGTGGGACGACGGCTCGAACGTCCTGGCGCTGGAGCCCGGCGTCGTCGTCGCCTACGAGCGCAACACCACGACCAACAACTTCCTGACCAAGAACGGCATCGAGGTGCTGACCATCCGGGGCAGCGAGCTCGGCCGGGGCCGCGGCGGACCCCGCTGCATGAGCTGCCCGATCGAGCGCGACGCCTGATCTCCCGGGCGAGCGTCGCCCGCCGCCCCGAACCGCCACCAACCCGCCCCGACGCGGGGTCCGGCCGGAGGCCGGACCCCGCCCGAACGGAGACACCATGGCTTACAACCTGCACGGCCGGAGCTTCCTCAAGGAGCTGGACTTCACCCCCAAGGAGTGGCAGTACCTGCTCAACCTGTCCGCCGAGCTCAAGCGCGCCAAGTACAGCGGCGCCGAGAAGCCGACCCTGGTCGGCAAGAACGTCGCGCTGATCTTCGAGAAGAGCTCCACCCGCACCCGCTGCGCCTTCGAGGTCGCCGCCTACGACCAGGGCGCGCACGCGACCTACCTCCCGCCCTCCGGCTCCCAGATGGGCCACAAGGAGTCGGCCAAGGACACCGCCCGCGTGCTGGGCCGCATGTTCGACGGCATCGAGTACCGGGGCGACAGCCAGAAGACGGTCGAGGAGCTGGCCGAGTACTCCGGCGTCCCGGTCTGGAACGGCCTCACCGACGAGTGGCACCCGACCCAGATGCTCGCCGACCAGCTCACCATGTTCGAGCACGGCAACGGCCGGCCGCTCAACTCGCTCTCCTACGCCTACCTGGGCGACGCCCGCAACAACATGGCGCACTCCTACATCGCGGCGGGCGCCCTGTCCGGCATGGACGTGCGGATCGCCGCGCCCAGGACCCTCTGGCCCGACGAGGACATGGCGGTCAAGCCCGCGCAGGAGCTCAACGCCAGGACCGGCGGGAAGCTGCTCATCACCGAGGACGTCCAGGAGGCCGTGCGCGGCGTCGACTACGTCCTCACCGACGTGTGGGTGTCGATGGGCGAGCCGAAGGAGATCTGGGACGAGCGCATCAGGCTGCTGAAGCCGTACCAGGTCAACGCCGAGGTCCTGAAGGCGACCGGCAATCCGAACGTCCGGTTCATGCACTGCCTGCCGGCCTTCCACAACCGCGAGACCACGGTCGGCGAGGACATCTACCAGAAGACCGGCCTGGAGTCCCTGGAGGTGACCGAGGAGGTGTTCGAGTCGGAGGCGTCCATCGTCTTCGACGAGGCCGAGAACCGGATGCACACGATCAAGGCCGTCATGGTCGCGACGCTCGGCTGACCCACTCCCTTCGATCCACGAGGACACTGCCATGAGAGTCGTCGTCGCACTCGGCGGCAACGCCCTGATGCAACGCGGGGACAAGCCCGACGCCGAGATCCAGCGCGCCAACGTGCAGACCGCGGTGAAGTCGCTCGCGCCGCTGGCCGAGCGGCACGAGCTGATCATCACCCACGGCAACGGCCCGCAGGTCGGGGTGCTGTCGCTGGAGAGCATCAGCGACCCGAACCTGACCCGGCCCTACCCGCTGGACACCATCGGCGCCGAGACGCAGGGCATGATCGGCTACTGGATGCTGCAGGCGCTGCAGAACGCGCTGCCCGGCCGCCAGGTGCTGTCGATGGTCAACCAGACCCTGGTGTCGGCGGTCGACCCCGCCTTCGAGAACCCGACCAAGTTCGTCGGCCAGGTCTACACCCGGGACGAGGCCGACAAGTTCGCCTCGGAGTACGGCTGGACGGTCCGCCCGGACGGCGAGTACTGGCGGCGGGTGGTGCCGTCGCCGCAGCCGCAGCGGGTGATCGAGACCCGGCTGATCCGGCAGGCCGTCCGCACCGGCACCGTCGTGGTCTGCGCGGGCGGCGGCGGCATTCCGGTCATCCGGAACGACGTCGGCCAGCTGGAGGGCGTCGAGGCGGTCATCGACAAGGACCTCACCGCCGCGATGCTCGCCGAGACGCTGGAGGCCGACGCCTTCCTCATCCTCACCGACGTGCCGAACGTGGTGCGCGGCTTCGGCACCCCGGACGCCGAGCCGATCACCCACACCACGCCGTTCGAGCTGCGCTCGGAGGACTTCCCGGCCGGCTCCATGGGCCCCAAGATCGACGCGGTCTGCGGGTTCGTGGAGAAGACCGGCGACATGGCCGCGATCGGCAAGCTCGACCAGTGCCTGGAGATCCTGGACGGCACCGCGGGGACCATCGTGACGCCCAACGCCACCTGGCCGCTCGCGAGCACCCTGTGACCAGGAGTATATGATCAACGACGAAGGGTGACCGGTTCGAGACGGGCGGATCGGGCACCCTCCGGTCGTCCCTTTGATCAACGGCCTCACCGGCTCCGAACGAAAGCAGCGACCACCGTGGCCACCGCTTCATCAGGCTCCTTGCTGCACAGCCTGTTCCGGACCAAACCCGTCGACCAGATCGTGGACGAGGGCGGGCAGGGCGAGCTGAAACGCTCGATGTCCCTGCTCCAGCTCACCATGTTCAGCGTGGGCGCGACCCTCGGCACCGGCATCTTCGTCGTGCTCGGCGAGGCGGTGCCGCTGGTCGGCCCGGCGATCGTCCTGTCGTTCGTGCTGGCCGCGGTGACCGCGCTGTTCTCCGCGCTGTCCTACGCCGAACTCGCCGGGACGATCCCGGTCTCCGGCTCGTCCTACTCCTACACCTACGCGACCATGGGCGAGCTGATCGCCTGGGTCAGCGGCTGGTGCCTGCTGCTGGAGTACGCCGTGTCGGTCTCGGCCGTCGCGGTCGGCTGGGGCCAGTACCTCAACGACTTCTTCCACCAGACCTTCGGGTTCACCCTGCCCGCCGCGATCAGCAACCCGCCCGGCTCCGGCGGCTACGTCAACGTCCCCGCCGTCGTCGTGGTGGCGCTGGCGATGCTGATGCTGCTGCAGGGCGCGTCGGAGTCCGCCACGGTCAACACCATCATGGTGCTGCTGAAGATCGGCGTGCTGGTCTTCTTCTGCGTGATCGCGTTCACCGCGTTCAAGGCCAGCAACCTCAAGCCGTTCGCGCCGATGGGCTGGGCCGGCATCCAGGCCGCCGGATCGAAGGTGTTCTTCTCCTACATCGGCTTCGACGCCGCGTCCACCGCCGGTGAGGAGGCCAAGAACCCCAAGCGCGACCTGCCGCTCGCCATCATCGGCTCGCTGGTCATCGTCACCGTGGTCTACGTCGCGGTCGGCCTGGCCGCCGTCGGCGCGATGCCGTGGAACGACTTCAAGCAGGGCGAGACCGAGGCGTCGCTGTCGCTGGTGCTGGAGCGGGCCGTGAACCTGTCCTGGCCGTCCGCCGTGCTGTCGCTCGGCGCGGTCATCGCCATCGCCAGCGTCGTGCTGTCGGTGATGTACGGCCAGACCCGCATCCTGTTCGCGATGTCCCGCGACGGCCTGATGCCGAAGGTGTTCCAGAAGGTCAGCGCGAACCGCCGGGTGCCGGTCGCCAACACCCTCATCGTGTCGGCGTTCATCGCGCTGCTCGCCGCCGTCGTCCCGCTCGGCCACCTCGCCGACGCGACCAGCATCGGCACCCTGTTCGCGTTCGGGCTGGTCAACATCGGCGTGATGGTGCTGCGCCGGACCCGGCCCGACCTGCCGCGCAGCTTCCGCACCCCGATCTACCCCGTCACCCCGATGCTGGGCGTGCTGTTCTGCGCCGGGCTGATCTTCACGCTCGACCGCGTCACGCAGGAGATCTTCCTGATCTGGATGGCGGTCGGCCTGGTCGTCTACTTCCTCTACAGCCGCCGCCACTCGCGGCTCGGCCGGACAACGGACGGAGCCGCGCAGCCACCGAACCCGAAGGGGACGCCATGAGTGCCGCCAGGGCAGCGGGCAGGTCCGCCGCCAAGTCCGCCGCGAAGCCGGCCGCCAAGTCCGCCGCCGAGCCCGCCGGCGCCGGGACCGGGCGGAGCGTCCTGGTCGGCTACTCGCCCGACGACCGCGGCGACGACGCCCTCGTGCTGGGCGCGCTGGCCGCCCGCACCGCGGGCGCCCCGCTGGTCGTCGCCAACGTCCACCCGCCCGCCTGGCGCACCCGCGGCCCCGGCTCGGTGGACGCCGAATGGCTCTCCTACCTGCGCGAGCAGTCCGCCGCCGCGCTCGCCCAGGCGGCCGACCGGCTGGCCGGGCTGAAACACCCCGTCCGCGACGTCACCTACCGGGTGCACGCCCACCGGGGCAGCGGCCGCGGCCTGATCGAGATCGCCGAGGAGGTGGGCGCGACGCTGATCGTCGTCGGGTCCGGGCCGCGCGGCCGCCGCGACCGCATCGCCATCGGCAGCACCGCCGACCAGCTCCTGCACGGCGCGCCGGTCCCGGTCATGCTCGCCCCGCGCGGCTACGCCGAGGACCCGCCGGACCGGTTCCAGCGGCTGAGCGTCGCCTACTACCGGCAGCGCGACGTCCAGGCCACGATGGAGGTCGTCACGACGTTCGCCAACGACTTCGGCCTGCCCGTCCGGCTGCTGACGCTCGTGCTGCGGCCCTCCGGCCTGCCCGCGCGCTTCCTCGGCGCGGGCGACGTCGTCCAGCGCCAGTTCGACCAGGCGGAGAAGGACCTCGACCACGGCCGCAAGGTGCTCGCCGAGCGCGGCGTGGAGAACGTCGAGACCGAGGCGGTCCAGGGCACCCACATCAACAAGGCCCTCGGCGCGGCCGAGATGCTGCCGGGCGAGCTGCTCACCACCATGTCCAGCCGCGAGGGCCCGCTGCGCAAGGTGTTCGTCGGCGAGAGCTCCGGCAAGATCGTCCGCGCCTCGGACGTCCCCGTCCTGGTGCTGCCGCGGGGCTATGCCGGGTAGCGGTGCCGTGGGGTCGGGCGGCGCGGCCGTCATGGCCGGCGCCGCCGCGGGGGAGCCGAGGCCCCGCCGCGGCCTCGGGCTGCCCGCGGCGACCGCCCTGGTCATGGGCAACGTCATCGGCGTCGGCGTCTTCCAGCTCCCCGCCGCGATCGCCGGCTACGGGACGGTCGGCATCGTCGCGTTCGTCGTCGTCGGTATCTGCTCTGTCCTGCTGGCCCTCGTGTTCGGCTGGCTCGCCCGGCGGCTCCCGCACACCGGCGGGCCCTACGTCTACGCCCGGGACGCGTTCGGCGAGCTCACCGGGTTCCTCACCGCCTGGTCCTACTGGATCACCACGTGGGCCAGCAACGCCGCCCTCGTCGTCGCCTGGGCGGGCTACGTGGACGTGCTGGTCCCGCTGCACGGCAGGGGGCCGTCCCTGCTGGTGACCATCGGGGCGCTCTGGCTGGCCGTCCTCGTCAACCTCGCTGGGGTGCACGGGGCGGGCGTCATCGCGGTGGTCACCACCGTGCTGAAGTTCGTCCCGCTGCTGCTGATCGCGGTCGCGGGGCTCTTCTTCATCAAGAAGGCGAACTTCGGCCCGTTCGTCGTGCACGACAGCCCGCTGGGCGCGCTGTCGGCGTCCGCCGCCGTGCTGATGTTCAGCTTCCTCGGCGTCGAGTCGGCGACGGTTGCCGCCGAGGAGGTGCACGACGCCCGCCGCAACGTCCTGCGCGCCACCGTCGCCGGGACGGTCGCCTCGGCCGTCGTCTACGTCGTCGGCACGATCTCGGTGTTCGGGCTGGTTCCGCATGGCGAGCTGCAGCATTCCACCGCCCCCTACGCGGACGCCGCCGCGGCCATGGTCAGCGGCTGGAGCGGCGCGGACGAC
>NZ_JBFAOF010000349.1:0-6901 GCF_040675125.1 Spirillospora sp. NPDC049652
CGCAGGAGCGGCTCGCCGCGGCCTGGGCCGCGGCGGTGCGCCGGCACGACCGGGGCGCGGCCGTGGCGAGCTTCGCGCACGAGGTCGTGGCCGTGGTGGGCGCCGAGGGCGGCGACCCCGACGAGGACGGTGGACCGGTCCACACGCTGGTCAAGGAGGCCGCCGCGCTGTTCGCCGAGCACTCCTCGGTCCGCCGGACGTTCTCGGCCGGGATCAGCCGCACGGTCGTGTCCCCGTCCCGGCTGCCCGAGGCGTACGAGCAGGCGCTGAAGTCGGTGCGGGTGGGACGGCAGCTGCACGGCGACGGCGCGCGGGCGCACTTCGACCAGCTCGGCGTGTACCGGCTGCTCAGCCTCGTGCCGGACCCGGAGGAGCTGCACGCGTTCGTCCGCGAGACGCTCGGCGACCTGGCCGCCGACGACGAGCCCGAGCTGGTGGACCTGCGCCGCACCCTCCAGGTGCTGCTGGAGACCAACCTCAACGTCGCCGAGACCGCGCGCCGGCTGCACTTCCACTACAACACGTTGCGTTACCGCATCGGGAAGCTGGAGCGGCTGCTCGGGCCGTTCACCGAGGACGCGCACCTGCGTCTGAACCTCACCCTGGCCCTGCACGTCCTGCGGATGCGGGGGATCTGACCGCCGTGCCGGGGTCCGGCCGTTGCGCCACCCCCGGTGGTGCGCGGCCGGGTCCGGGTGCGGCATTCTCGTTCACGTAGCGTAAACGAGGATTTCAGGAGTTCCGGATGGTGTTGGGCTGGAAGGTGCACGGCGACGGGAAGACGCCGCCGCCGGGGGAGGTCGTCCGCCCGGACGAGCGGCTGTCGTGGCCGCGCACCGCGGGGATCGGGGCCCAGCACGTGGTGGCGATGTTCGGCGCCACGTTCGTGTTCCCGGTGCTGATGGGGCTGGACCCCAACCTGGCGATCATGATGTCCGGCGTCGCCACCATCCTGTTCCTGCTGATCACCAGCGGCCGGGTGCCGTCCTACCTCGGGTCGAGCGCCTCGTTCGTCGGGGTCGCTGCGGCGATCCGCGCGTCCGGAGGCGACTCCGGGACGGTCACCGGCGCGATCCTGTGGGTCGGCGTGGCGCTGCTCGCGGTCGGGCTGGTCATCCACTTCCTCGGCGCGAACGTCCTGCACGCGGTGCTGCCGCCGGTCGTGACCGGCGCGGTGGTCGTGCTGATCGGCTTCAACCTCGCCCCGGTCGTCGCGAACGTCTACTGGCCGCAGGACCAGTGGGTCGCCATCGCGACGATGGCGTTCGCCGTGCTCAGCGCCGTGCTGCTGCGCGGCTTCTGGGCGCGGATCAACGTGCTGCTGGCGCTGGTCTTCGGCTTCGCGCTGTCGTGGGTGCTGGACAAGACGGCGGGCCAGGTCACCTCCGTCCAGGGCGGCCGCAACCTGCTGGACGCGTCGGGCCGCCCCTGCCCCACCGAGGGCCCCTACTGCATCGCGACCGCCTACCCGCACGACCGGGTGGACTTCTCGGCGGTCAAGTCGGCCGACTGGCTCGGCCTGCCGCACCTGCACGGACCGAACTTCAAGATGTCGGCGATCCTGCTGGCGCTGCCCGTCGTCATCGCGCTCATCGCCGAGAACACCGGGCACGTGAAGGCCGTCGCCGCCATGACCCGCGACGACCTGGACCCCTACCTCGGCCGCGCCCTCGCCGCCGACGGCTTCACCACCACCCTCGCGACGGCGGTCGGCGGCGCGCCGACGACCACCTACTCCGAGAACATCGGCGTCATGGCCGCGACCCGCATCTACTCGACGGCCGCCTACTGGGTGGCGGCGGTCGTGGCGATCGCGGTCGGGTTCGTCCCCAAGTTCGGCGCGCTGGTCGCGGCGATCCCGGGCGGCGTGCTCGGCGGCATCACGGTCGTCCTCTACGGCATGATCGGCCTGCTCGGCGCGAAGATCTGGGTGGAGAACCGGGTGGACTTCGGCGACCCGGTCAACCTCGTCCCGGTCGCGGCCGGACTGATCCTCGCGATCGGGAACGTCACGCTGCACATCACCGACAAGTTCCCGCTGCAGGGCATCGCGCTCGGCACGGTCGTCCTGCTGCTGGGGTACCACGTGCTGAACCTGGCGGTGCGCCGCCGCGACCCGTCCGACATGGGCCGGGGCCTCATCGCGCCGATGGAGACGGAGATCGGCGGAAAGGTCCGCCGCAACTCGCACTAGGAAGAGTGCTGGCGGGGTTGTCTCGGGGAGCGGGGGACCTCAACCCCGCCAGCGTTCGAACCCTAGTCCGCTCGTATCGGACGCCTCAGCGCAACCGGGATTCGTCCCGGTAACCCTCGGTACATCCGCCCCTGAGGCCTCGCGCGTGCGGTCGTTCGGGGTCAGGCGGGCGGGGTGTCGGGGGCCTCGCCGCCCAGGGAGCGGGGCAGGTAGTTCTGCACGGCGGCCGGACGGAAGCCCTGCTGGCGGATCCAGCCGAGCAGCGTGCGGAACTGGCCGGCCAGGCCCTTGCGGTAGTGCATCAGGACGATGTCGCCGGGCCGGAAGCCCTTGCCCATGCCGTCGCCGCGCGCGAACCCGTTGAAGCCGACGCCGGGGCCGCTCGTGCCGTTGTAGTACTCGGCGGTCCAGGTCAGGATCGACTTGATGCCGCACGCCTTGGCCGCCTGGCGGGTCGCGGTGTTGTACGAGCCGAACGGCGGGCGGAAGATCTGCGGCCGCCGTCCGTACTGGGCGGCGATGGTGTCGGACGACTGGCAGATCTGCCGCCGCTGGGCGTCCGGCGGAAGCGTCTTCATGTCGGGGTGGGTGACCGTGTGGTCCTCCATCTGCGACCCGGCGTTGCGCAGCGCCCAGAAGTACTGGGCGTGCCCCCGCACGTAGGTGGTGGTCAGGAAGGTGAGGATCGGCACCTTCTCCGTCCGGACGATGTTGACGAACTCCGGGTCGTACTCGTAGCCGTCGTCGATCGTCAGGAACACCACGCGGTCCTGCGTGTCGATCTTGCTGATCACCGGGGGCAGGCCGTCGGCGGACGGCTTCGGCGGGTTCCACGAGCCGGGCTTCGGGTGCTCCCACCGGTGGTCGGCGAGCGCGGCGGACAGCTCGGTGCGCAGCTCGTCGCCGCCGCCCCCGCCGCCGGACGGCAGCGCCGACAGCGCGGGCCAGGCGCCGAGCGCTACCCCCAGCGCCGCCGCCACCGCCGTGTACCCCTTCGGAACACCGCCACGCATCCCCGCGTCCCCCGTGCTGTGCTGTGCCGTGCCGTCCAACGAACCAGAACGGACAAATCTGATCACGTCAGGGTATCGGGCGAGACGGCGACGCTCCGGTGTTGCGCATCTGTGTCCGAACTCTCCGGGCGGACGCGCGCGGACGCGCGGGGACGCGCCCGGACGCGTGCGGACGCCGTGCGGTCAGGCGTCCCGCCGCCGGAACGCCACCAGCGCCGCGACCAGCAGGACGGCCGTGTACAGCGCGAACACCCCGAGCCCGGCCCAGGGCGACAGCGAGTCCGCGGACGGCCGGGTGTTCATGATCGCGCCGCCCGCGTTGGACGGCAGCAGCTTGCGGACCGTCCGGCCGAGGTCGCCGGGCAGGAACGAGCCGATGATCGGCAGCACGAACAGCAGGCCGAGGACGGTCGTGACCGCCCCCGCGGTGTGCCGCAGCAGCATCCCGAGTGCCAGCGCGAACAGCGCGATCAGGGTCAGGTAGAGGCCGCCGCCGATGACCGCGCGCAGCACGCCGTCGGCGCCGAGGCCCTCGTCCAGGCTCCGGCTCGCGAAGACGAGCTGCGACAGGAAATAGGCGGCGAACGACACGATCTCGCCGACCACGAGCACGACCACGCCGAGCACCAGCGCCTTCGCCGCGAACAGCCGGGTCCGGCGCGGCACCGCCGTGAGGGACGTCCGGATCATCCCGGTCGCGTACTCGCCGGTGACGACCAGCACGCCGAGCACGCCGAACGCCACCATGCCGAAGTTGATGCCCGCGAGGCCGTACGCGGTCGGGTCGAACCGGAACCGCTCGCGCGTGCTGAGCTGGTCGTAGGCGGAGACGAAGAACCAGGCCAGCAGGACGCTCAGCCCGACCGTCACCACGATCCCGGCGAGCAGCGTCCAGAACGTGGACCGCACCGTGCGGATCTTGATCCACTCGGCGGCGACGGCGTCGGTGAACCGGGCCGGACGGCGCGCCGCGCCCTCGCGTCCGGAATCCGGCCGGCCGGCGTCGGAGTCTGCGGGCGCTGGCACGGCGGTCATGAGTCCTCTCCGCGCCACATGCCGTCCGGCCCGGCGGGCGGCGGACCGGAGGAGGGCGGCGGGCCGGGCGCGGGTTGCCCCGGCCCGGACTGGGCTGCGCCCGGTTGGGCTGCGCCGGGTTGTGCTGAGCCGGGCCGTGCTGAGCCGGGTTGTGCTGAGGCGGGCCGGTCCGCGGGGGCCGGCGGGCCGCCCGCGTGGTACTCGACGGTGTCGCCGGTCAGGCGCATGAACGCCTCCTCCAGCGACGGCTGGACGGGCGAGAGCTCGTGCAGGCGGATGCCGTGGTCGGCGGCGAGGTCCCCGACGGACGCGGGGTCCGCGCCGAAGACGCGGAGCGAGCCGTCCGGGTCCACCTCGACCCGCCGGCCATGCTGGGCGAGCAGCGGCCCGAGCTCGCCGAGCCGCGGTGAGCGGACCTTCACGTGGCTGGTGGCGTTGGTGTCGATGAACTCCCGGACGGAGGTGTCGGCGAGGATCCGGCCGCGCCCGATGACCACCAGGTGCTCGGCGGTCAGCGCCATCTCCGACATGAGGTGGCTGGACACGAACACCGTGCGGCCCTCGGCGGCCAGGCGGCGCATGAGCGTCCGGATCCACAGGATGCCCTCGGGGTCCAGGCCGTTCACCGGCTCGTCGAACATCAGCACGGCCGGGTCGCCGAGCAGCGCGGCCGCGATGCCGAGCCGCTGCCCCATGCCCATGGAGAACCCCTTGGCGGGCTTGCCGGCGACCGACTGCAGGCCGACGAGCCCCAGCACCTCGTCCACGCGGCGGCGGGGGATGCCGTTGCTGCGGGCGAGGCAGAGCAGGTGGTTGCGGGCGCTGCGCCCGCCGTGCATGGCCTTGGCGTCCAGCAGCGCGCCGACCTCGCGCAGCGGCGCGCCGAGACCGGAGTAGCGGACGCCGGAGACCGTGACCGTCCCGCCGGTCGGGTGGTCGAGGCCGAGGATCATCCGCATCGTCGTGGACTTGCCGGCGCCGTTCGGGCCGAGGAAGCCGGTCACGTGGCCGGGACGGACGGTGAAGCTGACGTCGTCGACCGCCGTCCGGTCCCCGAACCGCTTCGTCAGCCCGCGCGCCTCGATCATGCTGGGCTGATACCGACGCGTTGCGCTGCGGAAACGGCGGCGGCGGGCACCCGGAGCAGGATTTCACTCCGGGATTGCCCGCCGTTGAAGCGCGTTTTCGGGGGGTTCGTCGCGGGGTTTCGTCCCCCCGCGTCCGATGTCTCGCCCCTGCTTCGCCTACGTCGCGCGGACCTACTTCACGTCGACCAGGTCGACGACGAAGATCAGCGTCTCGCCGGCCCCGATCTTGGGGGACGGGCTGTGGTTGCCGTAGGCCAGGTGCGCCGGGATGACCAGCTTGCGCCGGCCGCCGACCCGCATGCCCTGGATGCCCATGTCCCAGCCCTTGATGACGCGGCCCGCGCCGAGCGGGAAGTCGAGCGGCGCGCCCCGGTTCCAGGACGCGTCGAACTCCTCGCCGGTCGAGAAGGCCACGCCGACGTAGTGGGCGGAGACGGTCGAGCCCTTGGTGGCCTCCGCGCCGTCCCCGACCTTGATGTCGGTGATGTCGAGGTTCTGCGGGGGCTGGCCCTCGGGGAAGTCGATCTCGGGACGTTCAAGCGCCATCGGCTGGCTCACCCGTCTTCTCAAATTGGTCGGTTGCGGACCCGGTCAGCCTAGTCGCCCCGGCGGCCCGCTCAGTGCGCGCCTTGACGGCCCGCCTGGCACGCGCCTCGACCGGCCCGGGCCGTGTGCGCCCCGCGTGCGCCTGGGCCCCGGCCGTGCTCGCCCGGGTGCGCCCGGGTCAGGACGGCGTGCGGGCGGGACGGGTCGCGTGGAAGGCGGGGGCCGCGACGGCGGTGCCGTCCACGACGAGGTCGGCGCGCTCGCGGGTGCGGTCGGACGCGAAGTGCCGGGACTCGCGTTCGGCCCACTCGTCCCACGCGTCCGCGTAGGCGATGCCGTCGCGCTGCAGCGCCCGCGCCCGGCGCAGGCCGCGCGGCGCGTCCACCCAGATCCGGAACGCGGCGGGGGAGCCGCGCCAGGCCGCGCCGACGCCCTCCATGACGAGGGCTCCGGCGGGCGGCAGCTCCTCCGCGGGCCCGTAGACGTCGCGGTGCCAGTCGTAGCGGCGCAGGCGGCCGGGGCGTCCGGCGGCGAGCGGCGCCAGGACGTCCCGTTCGAACGGCGGCCACCAGGTCAGCGGGTCGGCGTCCCACGGCACCCGGAAGTCGTCCGACCGGACCAGCGGCACCCCGCCCAGCGCCGCCGCGAGCCGCGGCGCGAACGTGGACTTGCCGGACCCGCTCGGCCCGTCGACGGCGACCAGCCGCACCGGCCCCGCCGACGGGGGCAGCGCGAGCAGCAGCGCGGCGAGCGCCGGGTAGGTCGTGGGTGCGTCCGTCACGGACGGCATACTTCCAGCAGACGCCGGATGATCCCGCATCACGGGTGCGCCCTTTGCCGGGTGTTTCCCGTCCTTCCCGGCCCGACGCGAAAGGGACGCGCCCGATGGACCTGCTCGGCGGACCCCGCCCGGACGCCCCCGGACGTCCCGCGCTCACCGTGGCCGGACGCGCCCTGACCCGTCCGGCGCTGTACGCGTGGGCCGACGCCGTCGCCGCCGAGATCCGGGGCGCGCGAGCCGTCGC
>NZ_JBFAOF010000350.1:0-6900 GCF_040675125.1 Spirillospora sp. NPDC049652
GCCGGGCACCGGGCCGGGCACCGGGCCGGGCACCGGGCCGGGCACCGGGCCGGGCGCGGGCGGCCCGCGCGGAGCGGAGGCCCGCGCCGGCGCGAACGGCCGCCCGAGGTGAACGGGTGTCCGAGTGAACGGGTGAGACCCGGCCCCGGGCCGTCAGGTCAAGATGATCTTGCCGCCGCTGACCTTGATCGCCTGCTCGACCAGCGCCTTGCCCGCGGGCGGGCGCGCGACCCTGCCGTCGTCGATGCGGAACTCGCTGCCGTGGCAGGGGCACCTGATCAGGCCGTTCGCCACCGAGGCGACGGTGCAGCCCCGGTGCGTGCAGACCGCCGTGAACGCGCGGTACTCACCGGGCTCGGGCTGGGTGACGACGACCTTCCGGTCCTTGAAGACCTTGCCCCCGCCCACCGGGACCTCGGCGGCGTCGCCGAGCACGACCCCGCCGCCGCTGCTCATCGTCATGCCGCCGTTGTCGGTCGGCGTCGCCGTCGCCGAGGGCTTCCCGCCCTCGGAGTCGGAGTCCCCGCACGCCGCCGCCAGCCCGGCGACGCCCACGACCCCCGCACTGAGCAGCAGGCCCCGCCTGGCGAGGTCGCCGGACGGGCGCTGCTCGGGTGGGGCGGGAATCGCGGTCTCGTGCTCCTGGGGCATTACAGACCTCCGGTGCGGTTGGGGGTGTCGTGCCGTCACCAGGAGTACGTATCGCGCTCAGGACCGGTTCAACCCGCGGTGGCCTCCGCAGGCCACAGGAATCACACCACCACGATGCCGTCGCCCTTGACCTGAACCGGGTATTCGGTCAGCGCCTTGTTCGCCGGGCCCTTCGCCACCGAGCCGTCCGCGATCTTGAACTCGCTGCCGTGGCACGGGCACTTGACGACGCCGCCGGCGACCCGGTTGGTCAGGCAGCCCTGGTGGGTGCAGATCGCGCTGAACGCCTTGAACACGCCCTGACTCGGCTGCGTCACCACGACCTTGGTGTCGGCGTAGACCTTGCCGCCGCCGACCGGGACGTCGGCGACCTTCGCGATCTCCTTGCCCTTCAGCTCGCCCTGCGACGCCGCCTTGTTCGACTTCGGACCGCAACCGGTCAGCATCCCGGCGCCGAGCGCGGCCCCCACCGCGCCCGTTCCGCACAGCACCATCCGGCGTCCGACGGCCCGCTCCGCGCCGTCCCCGCCTCCGGCGACCCGGCTTCCCCGGCCCCCGCTCGTCGCTTCGTCGCTCATGGTCACCATCATTCCGGACGACACCCCGGATCCCGCACCGGCCCCACCCCGACCCGACGCCCGCCCCCGCGCGGTCCGCAGACGCCGCCCTCGGCTCCGGCGGTCGGCGGGTACTCACATGGTGAGGAGGCCTTTTCCACGCACTGCTCATTTTGTGAGCAGTGGCGCGATGTGGTCATCCGCCCCACGGCGGCCGCCCCTTGAAAAGGCTGGTCAGGTGACTGAAAGTGGCTCCCATCAGTGATGGGCAATGGAGTCTTGGCGATCCCGCACAGTGTCGCGAGCATTGCCGACCGTACTTGCCCGAAGAGAGGGAGAGTCCGGTGCGAGAAATGCGAAAGCGGCGCTGGGCCGCGGCCTGCGCGACAGGCGCGGCCTTCGTCGGAGTGGGCGCGCTGTCAGCGCCCGCGCTGGCCGGGACCCAGTTGGTGACCTGGACGGCCGGCGGGGGGACGACGCTCAGTGGGCAGGGAATCGTCTACGTCCAGAACGCGACGATCGGTTCGGTGATCGTCTGCGACACGTCCTCGCTCACGGGGACCATGCGGAATGGCACGGGGTTGTCCGGGATCGGCATCGGAACCGTCACCGGCATGACATTCAGCAATTCGGCCAGCCCGGGTTACTGCCGCGGTCCCCTCGGGCTCTCGATCTCCTTCGGCATGAGCATGCTCCCCTACAGCTTCGACGCGGACGGCTACAGTTCGGGGACGGCGACCGGGACGATCTCGCGCATGCAGTTCACCATGGACTACGGCGGCGGCTGCGTGGCGACGGTGGGGGGTTCGACCACCTGGAGCTACACCAACACCGCGGGGAAGCTCAAGTTCACCGGCGGAAACCTCCACACCACCTCGGTCACCGCCTCCTGCGACCCCGACATCATCACCACCGGCGCCAGCATCAAGCTGAGCGGAACCCTCCCGCTCTCCCCCGTGCTCAGCCTCACCAGTCCGTAGGAGGCGGGACGGACCGCCGTCCGCGCTGCCGCCAGAGGTGAGGCGGCCCTGCTGAGACCGCGCCGGGCATGCCGCGGGCCGCGCGGAGGGTTCCGCGCGGCCCGTGCACCGGTGTTCCGGGTCAGCCGAGGATCTTGGCGAGGAAGGTGCCGGTGTGGCTGCCCTCGACCTTCGCCACGTCCTCGGGGGTGCCCTGGGCGACGACCGTGCCGCCGCGGGAGCCGCCCTCGGGGCCCATGTCGACGATCCAGTCGGCGGTCTTGATGACGTCCAGGTTGTGCTCGATGACGATGACCGTGTTGCCCTTCTCCACCAGGCCGTTCAGCACGCCGAGGAGCTTGCGGATGTCCTCGAAGTGCAGGCCGGTGGTCGGCTCGTCCAGCACGTAGACGGTGCGGCCGGTGGAGCGGCGCTGCAGCTCGGCGGCGAGCTTGACGCGCTGGGCCTCGCCGCCGGACAGGGTCGGCGCGGGCTGGCCGAGCCGGACGTACCCGAGGCCGACGTCCACCAGCGTCTTCAGGTGCCGGTGGATGGCGGTGACCGGCTCGAAGAAGACCGCGGCCTCCTCGATCGGCATGTCCAGCACCTCGGAGATCGTCTTGCCCTTGTAGTGGACCTCCAGGGTCTCCCGGTTGTACCGGGCGCCGTGACAGACCTCGCACGGGACGTAGACGTCCGGCAGGAAGTTCATCTCGATCTTGATGGTGCCGTCGCCGGAGCAGTTCTCGCAGCGGCCGCCCTTGACGTTGAAGGAGAAGCGGCCCGGCTGGTAGCCGCGCACCTTCGCCTCGGTGGTCTGCGCGAACAGCTTGCGGATGTGGTCGAACACGCCGGTGTAGGTGGCCGGGTTCGACCGCGGGGTGCGGCCGATCGGCGACTGGTCGACGTGCACGACCTTGTCGAGCTGGTCGACGCCGTTCACCCGCTTGTGCTTGCCCGGGACCGTCTTCGCGCCGTGCAGCTGCTTGGCCAGCGAGTTGTAGAGGATGTCGTTGACCAGCGTCGACTTGCCCGACCCGGACACGCCCGTGACGGCGGTGAACACGCCGAGCGGGAACGCGACGTCGACGTTGCGCAGGTTGTTCTGCTGCGCGCCCTTGACCGTGATCTCGCGGCCCTTGGTCCGCGGGCGGCGGATCTCGGGCACCGCGATCTCGCGGCGGCCGGACAGGTACTGGCCGGTCAGCGAGTCCTCGGAGGCGAGGAGCTCCTCGACGGTGCCGGACACGACGATCTTCCCGCCGTGCTCGCCCGCGCGCGGGCCGATGTCGACGACCCAGTCGGCGGCGTTGATCGTGTCCTCGTCGTGCTCGACGACGATCAGCGTGTTGCCCATGTCGCGCAGCCGCAGCAGCGTCTCCAGCAGCCGCTGGTTGTCGCGCTGGTGCAGGCCGATGGACGGCTCGTCCAGCACGTACAGGACGCCGACCAGCCCGGACCCGATCTGGGTGGCGAGCCGGATGCGCTGCGCCTCGCCGCCCGCCAGCGTCGCGGACGCGCGGTCGAGGGTGAGGTAGTCGAGGCCGACGTCCAGCAGGAAGCCGAGCCGGGCGTTGACCTCCTTCAGCACCCGCTCGGCGATGTGCCGGTCGCGCTCGTTCAGCTCCATGGCCAGCAGGAACTTGGCGGCCTCGCCGATCGGCATGCCCGCGACCTCGGCGATGGACCGGCCGCCCATCGTCACCGCGAGGACGACCGGCTTGAGCCGCGCGCCGTCGCAGGCGGGACACGGGATCTCGCGCATGTAGCCCTCGAGCTTCTCGCGCGAGGAGTCGCTCTCGGACTCGGCGTGCCGCCGGTGGATGTAGGGGATCACGCCCTCGTAGGACGTGTAGTACGAGCGGGTGCGGCCGTACCGGTTCTTGTACCGGACGTGCACCTGCGTCTCGTGCCCGTTCAGGATCGCCCGGCGCGCCTTGAGCGGCAGCTTGCGCCACGGCGTGTTCAGGTCGAAGCCCATGGCGTCGCCGAGCGCCGACAGCAGCCGCAGGAAGTAGTCGCTGACGTGCCCGCCCGACCAGGGCTGGATGGCGCCCTCGCCGAGCGAGAGGTCCTCGTCGGGGACGACCAGCTCGGGGTCGACCTCCATGCGGGTGCCGAGGCCGGTGCACTCGGGACACGCGCCGTAGGGCGAGTTGAAGGAGAACGAGCGGGGCTCCAGCTCCTCGAACGACAGGTCGTCGTAGGGGCAGTAGAGGTGCTCGGAGTACATCCGGGTGCGGTTCTCGTCGTCCTCGGGCAGGTCGACGAAGTCGAGCACGATCGTGCCGGCGGCCAGGCCGAGGGCCGTCTCGACGGAGTCGGCGAGCCGCTGGCGCGCCGAGTCCTTGACGGCGAGCCGGTCGACGATCACCGAGATGTCGTGCTTCTCCTGCTTCTTGAGCTTGGGCGGCTCGTCCAGCCGGACCATCTCGCCGTCGACGAGCGCGCGCGAGTAGCCCTTGGACTGCAGCTCGCGGAACAGCTCCAGGTACTCGCCCTTGCGGCCGCGGATGACCGGCGCGAGCACCTGGAAGCGGGTGCCCTCGTCGAGCTCCAGCACCCGGTCGACGATCTGCTGGGGCGCCTGGCGGCTGATCGGACGGCCGCAGACCGGGCAGTGCGGGTGCCCGATGCGCGCGTACAGCAGCCGCAGGTAGTCGTAGACCTCGGTGATCGTCCCGACCGTCGACCGCGGGTTCTTGCTGGTCGACTTCTGGTCGATCGAGACCGCCGGGGACAGGCCCTCGATGAAGTCCACGTCGGGCTTGTCCATCTGCCCGAGGAACTGGCGGGCGTAGGCCGACAGCGACTCGACGTAGCGGCGCTGCCCCTCGGCGAAGATCGTGTCGAACGCCAGGCTCGACTTGCCCGACCCGGACAGCCCGGTGAACACGATCATCGCGTCCCGCGGCAGGTCGAGCGAGACGTCCTTCAGGTTGTGCTCGCGTGCTCCTCGCACGATGAGTCGGTCATGCACGGCGTCTATTCCGGTTCCTCTTCTGGGCGCGGCGGTGGGACGGTATGTCCCCACGGTAGTCAGGGGGTCCGACAGAATTCCGGCAGAACGCGGGCGCGCGGACTCCCCCGACTGAACAACAGCGAGAACGCCCGCCGAATTTCACCTCGGCCGTCCCGCCCCCACGGGACCTCCGGCCACGCTCGAACCGTACACGTGTTCGAAGATCTCCCGCCACCGGAACACACCGTGCCCCTCCAGGCCGTCCTGCGGACCCGGCGGGTGGGGCCGGGGCGCGGAGGCCCGCAGGCCCCGCTCCCAGGGGCTTCAGGCGTCCCGGCGGCCGGCCCAGGCTTCGCGGGTGATGCCCCAGCGCATCATCGGCCCCTCCTCGGCCGGGGCCTCGCGGACGCCGTCCTCGACGCCGAGCAGCACGTACCCGAGCTTGGGCGGGACCGCGGCGCTGCGTTTGTTGGCCACGTCACAGTGGATCTCGACGCGCTCGACGCCGGGGAGCCCGAACGCGAGGTCGGTGAGCGCCCCGGCGGCCTTGGTGGCGTAGCCGCGCCGGGTGTGCGCCACGTGCACCCAGTAGCCGATCTCCAGGGCCCCGGGGCCGAGGCGGTCGTGCAGCCCGACCGTGCCCGCGATCCGGCCGTCCGGGCTCTCCAGCAGGTAGGCGTACTCGGCGCCGGCGTCCCAGGCGCGGCGGGTCGCGGCGATCCAGGCCCGCTCCTGCTCGGCCGTCTGCGGCTCGGAGGCCCACGGCATCCAGGGGTGCAGGTGCTCGAACGACTCGTTCAGCGCCGTCAGCAGGCCCGGCAGGTCGTCCTCGACCGGGCGGCGGAGCGTGAGCCCCGGCAGGGCTACCAGCTCCGGCGGGCGTCCGTCGGCCGCGTGCGCGGGCCGGGGCGAGGGGTCTTCTCCGGGAGGCGTGGGTGGGCGCTCGGTGCTCATCTGCCGATGCTCGCCACAGACCCGCCCCCGCTCCACTCATTTTCCGCAACCGTGACAAGCTGGCCTTATGGATCTCCAGGTGGACCTGCGGCCGCGGCTGCGCCCGCGCGGTCCGGCCCGTCCGGACGCGGTGGCGCTCGTCCTGCACGGCGGCCGCGAGTTCGGCCGCGAGCCCGCCACCGCCCGGCAGCCGGCCGCGCTGCGCATGGTCCCGTTCGCCCTGCACCTGCTCAGCGCCGGGCGACGGCACGGGCTGGCGGTCTGGTCGCTCGGGTACCGCTACCGGGGCTGGAACGGCGACGAGGCGTCGCCCGTCCCGGACGCCCGGTGGGCCCTGGACGAGATCCGCAGGGCCCATCCGGACGTGCCGGTCGCGCTGGTCGGCCACTCGATGGGCGCGCGGACGTCGCTGCGCGTCGCGGACGACCCGCAGGTGGCCGGTGTCGCCGCGCTGGCCCCGTGGGTGCCGCGGGACGAGCCGGTCGAGCAGCTCGCCGGGCGGCGCGTCCTGATCATGCACGGCACCGAGGACGGCACGACCCCCTACAAGGCGTCGGTCAGGTACGCCGACCGGGCGCGGCCCGTCGCCGCGTCGCTCGGCTTCGTCACGGTGCCGGGCGAGGGCCACGCGATGCTCCGCCGTCCGGGGCTCTGGCATCGTCGCACCACCGCCTTCGTGCTGGACGTCCTGGCGAAGGGGTAGGCGCCGGCCGCCGCGAGGTGGCGGGCCGGGCCCTGGTCAGTCCGTCCGGACGGCGGTGAGCACGTCGGTGCGGGACGCGCGCCACGCCGGGGGCGTCGCCGCCAGGACGCCCAC
>NZ_JBFAOF010000351.1:0-6892 GCF_040675125.1 Spirillospora sp. NPDC049652
GGACGTGAGCGCCGCCGGACCGGTCGTCCAGCGCGAGCGGCTGCGGTTCCTCGACGGGATGCGCGGGATGCTGGGCGGCCCCGGGCCCGGGTCGCTCCCGGACGTCGTCCGGGACGCGATCATCGGCGGCATCTACGGGACCGTCTACAACCGCGTCGCCGCGGGCCGGACGCAGGAGCTCCCCGGCCTCGCCCCGGCCCTCGCCGAGTTCGCGCTGAGCTACTTCGCGATCTCCGACGCGGTCTCCATGTAGCGGGCCGCCTCCCGGCGTCCGACCAGCGGCATCAGCGCGAAGTAGGTGAGCTGCGGCAGCAGGTCGGGCAGGCGCGTCGTCTCGCCGTTCTCGATCTGCACGTAGATCGAGCTGTAGACGCCGCCGACCACGGCGTCCGCCACCACGGTCGGCACCGCGACCTCGCCCGGCCCGGCGAAGAACGCGCGGAACCGCTCCATGCACTCGATCCGCGCACGGCGGACGCGCGGGCCCGCCGCGTTCACCTCGACCATCGCCACGCGCGCGAACGGCGGCGCGTCGGCGAGCATGGACAGCACGGCCCGCAGCGCCGCGCGGATGCCGTCCGGCCAGGTCGGCTCGGCGGCGAACGCGGCGGCCATGCCGTCCAGCACGATCGCCGTGCCGCGCTCGTAGGCGGACAGGAAGCAGTCGTCGATCTCGGTGAAGTGCGTGTAGAACGTCTTCTTGGTGACGCCCGCGGCCTCGGTGATGCGGCCGATCGTCGCGCCCGCGTAGCCGCGCTCGGCGACGACCTGGACGAACGCGTCGATCATCCGGTCGCGCTGGATCGCCGCCACGGTCTCCGGCGGGAGACCGTGCCGCCCGGGCTTGATGGCACGGTCGGGCTCCAGCGCCGACCGGGTGCCGGGCAGTGGCGTTTCCGGGGGCCCAAGCATGGCGTCCGCGTGCTCCTCCGCTCACGAGCCGTCGCGCCCACCCTACTTCCTGGACGTGCCGGAACGCGCCCCCGAGGCCGGGGCCGGGCGGCCGCCGGACGGACGGGCGGCGGCCGCCGGCCGGGAGGTCAGCGGACGGGCTTGGCTCCGATGGACTGCATGATCTGCGGCCACGCGGTGTGCATCTCGCGCTTCCAGTACGGCCACGAGTGGCGGCCCGGCCCGTACATGTGCGCGGTGATCGGGACGTGCAGCTTCCGCGCCTGGGTCACGAAGTCCTGCACGGTCGGGTTGATGGCCTTCTCGCTGAGGTAGCCGAGGTCCCAGGGCTTGGTGCCGGGCGCGTCGAACGGGCCGGGCTCGCCGTTGCCGACCGACACGTAGAACTTCGTCCCGCGCACCTTGGACAGCAGCTTCACCGGGTCGTGCGCGTCCCAGTTCGCCTGGTGGACGCGCGGGATGCCCCAGATCGCGTTCGGGTCGGTGCCGGACCGCATGTTCGTGTACAGCAGCAGCGCGGGGATGCCGGGCAGGCCCATCGAGAGCACGCCGCTGAAGCACCCCGCGAACCGGAACGTGCCCGGGTACCGTCCGGCGTACGTGCACGCGCCCTGCGCGCCCGACGAGATGCCCATGACGGCGCGCGACGCGCCCGCGTGGTAGTTCCGCTCGACGAGCTGCCGGACCTCCTTCATGTGGAAGTCCTCCCAGCGCGGACGGCCGCCCTTCCCGTAGTTGAACCAGTTCGTGTACGAGCCGTTCGAGCCCTCCGGCATCACCACCATCACGCCCCACTTGGACGCGACGGCCTGGATGTCGGTGCTGCGCGTCCAGGAGACGTAGGTGTCGTTGCCGCCGTGGAAGGCGTACACGACCGGCCACGCCTTCGGGGAGGTGTACTTCCAGCCCTTCGGCAGCAGCACCCGGACGTTGCGCTTCGCGCCGAGCGCGGGCGAGTCGACGGTCATGTCGAAGGCGGTCTTGCCCTTGTTCAGCCACTTGTACGAGGCGATGGACGCCCCGTCGTCGGCCTTCTTGAAGGACGCGGCCTCGGCGGTCCCGGCGGCGCCGAGGGGCGTCAGCAGCCCGCCGGCGACCGCGGCGACCGCGGCGGCCCTCGTCATCGTGCGGGAGACTTCGCGACGCGGCTTACGGGTCATCGTTCTCCTTGACGGTGTTCCAGCGCCAGCCCGAACCATCGTGGTTGGGCACTATCTCACGTCTGGTGCCGGAGGGACGGGTGGTATCCGGGTCCGGCCGTCCCGTCGCCCACGGCCGCCAGGGGCCTTGGGCGGCGGTGCCGGACACCGGTTCTGACGGGTTCGGGCGTTGGCCCTCGGACGCCGGGGTGCTCTTCCAGTCCACGGCGATCGGCGCCGGCGCGGGGGCCGCCGCCGGACGCGCCGCGGGGCCGGCCGGAGGCGGCGCGTCGTCGCGTTCCCGCAGGTCCAGGGCCGCGTGCAGGCCGGACAGGAAGCCGGGCAGCCACCAGTTCGCGCGTCCCATGAACCGCATGGTGGCCGGGACGAGCAGCGACCGGACGAGCACGGCGTCCACCGTGACGGCGACGAACATGCCGACGCCGATCAGCTTGACCACGGTGATCCCCGCCATCGAGAACCCGGCGATGACGACGAGGAACAGCAGCGCGGCGCTGGTGATGATCGAGCCGGTGTGCTGCATGCCGCGCGCGACGGCGGCCCGGTTGTCGTGGCTGCGGTCCCACTCCTCGCGGATCCGGGAGAGCAGGAAGACCTCGTAGTCCATCGACAGGCCGAACACGACCGACAGGATGAGGATCATCGAGGTGGCCTCGACGCTGCCCGTCGGGGTGAAGTCCAGCACGCCCGCCAGGTGGCCGTACTGGAAGCCCCAGACGATCACGCCGAACGACGCCCCGATGGACAGCACGTTCATCACGATCGCCTTCAGCGGCAGCACGACCGAGCCGAAGAACAGGAACAGCAGGACGAACGTCGCGACGCCGACGAACAGCGCCATCTTCGGCAGCGTGCGCAGCAGGCTGGACATCAGGTCCATCTGGCCCGCGGTGCTGCCGCCGACGTCCACGTGCATCGGGACGCCGTCCTTGGAGACCGACAGGCGCCGGATGTCCTTCACCAGGTCCTGGGCGTGCTGGTCCAGCGGCGCGTACCGGTGCGTGACCGAGATCCGGACGCCGGGGTAGTCGCCCGCGTAGCCGGTGAACTTGGCGTCCGTCACGCCCGGCATCGCGGCCAGCCGCTTCCGGAACGCCTCCAGGAAGGGCGGGATGTTGTCGCCCTTCTTCGACGGCGCCCAGTGCCGGGGCACCAGGTCGCCGGACAGGACGACGTCGATCGGCTCGGCCGTCTGGTTCGGGAACTGGCTCTGGACGGTCTGCAGCACCCCGCGCGACGGGCTGTCCTTCGGCAGCACCCGCGCGTCCACGCCCCCGAACTGGACGTGCAGGAACGGCCCGAACATCACGCCGAGGATCACCACGACGGCCGCGAAGTACGGCAGCGGCCGCTTCATGACGCTGTTGCCGAGCCGGAACCAGAAGCCGCCGTCGGGGTCGCGGCGCGCGCCCGCCCGCCGCCACGGCATCCGGCCGAACTCGACCCTCGGGCCGAGCAGCGCGAGCATCGTCGGCAGCAGGACGGTCGCGCCGAACACCGCGACCAGCACGGTCGCGATCCCGGCGAGGCCGATCGTGCGCAGGAACATCTGCGGGAACAGCAGCAGGCCGCCGAGCGCGGCGGAGACCGTCACGCCGGACACCATGATCGTCCGGCCGGCGGTGGCGAGGGTGCGGCCGAGCGCGGCCCGCACGACCGGCCCGAGCGCCCGCCTGTACTCCGTGCGGACGGCGCGCCGCTCGTCCCGCGGCAGCGCCCGGTACGCGGCCTTCGCGGCCTTCCGCGCGGACCGGTCCGCGCCCTGCCTCCACGGCTTGCCGGGCGGCAGTCCCGCCGCCCGCTGGCCGTGCTCCAGCTCCTCGCGGAACCGGCTCACGACGAACAGCGAGTAGTCGATCGCGAGGCCGACGCCCATCATCGTGACGACTTCCAGCGCCATCGAGGTGACGTCGGCGACGTAGGTCACCACGTGCAGGATCGCGAGCCCGCCGAGGATCGAGAACACCGCCACCACCATCGGCAGCAGCGACGCGGTCAGCGCGCCGAACAGCATCACCAGCAGCAGGAACAGCGGGACCGCGGTGATGGTCTCGGCGCGCACGATGTCGGTGACGACCTGCGTGCCGAACTCGGTGCCGAGCGGGTACGCGCCGCCCAGCCGGGTGTCCAGGCCGGGCGCCTTCAGGTGGTCCTTGACCGCCAGGTAGCTCTCGTTGCGCTCGGTGTCGCTCGTCCCGGCCATCTTCAGCGTGACGATCGTCTGGCGCCGGTCCCGCGAGGCGAGGTTGTCGGCGTCGGCCTTCTTCGCGAACGACCAGTACGAGATGATCTGGCCGACGTGCGCCCTGGGCAGCCGCGCGACCGTCGAGACGACCGCCGCCTGGTAGCGCGGGTCGTCCACGGTCATCGTGTCGCTCTTGTACAGGACGAGCACGTCCGGGTTGGTGCTGCCGAAGTAGGTCGCGCCCAGCTTGGCGACCGTCGTCGAGGACGCCTTGGGGTCCTCGAACCCGCCCTGCTTGAACTTGGTCAGCACGCCCGCGCCCCAGAGCGCGGCGAACGTGGTGATCAGCAGGATCAGGACGAGGCTGGTCCAGCGCTGCCGTTGGATGAGACGGCCCAGCCCGCCGAGCATGATCCTCCCGATGTCGTTCGCTTCCGTCCCGGGTTCCGGGAGCCGGTCCCCGCCGCGGGGAGCCGCCCCCGGTTCGGGGAGGTTATCCGTGCGCCGCCGTCCGGGCGGCCAGCCGGGCCAGCTTCGCCCCGGTGGTGGGGAGCTCCCCGGCGAGGTACCGCTGCCGGGTGGCGGCCCGGGCGATCTTGCCGGACGAGGTGCGCGACACGCCACCCGGCTCGATCAGCACGAACTCATGGACGCTCATCTCGTGCTCGACGTTGACCGCGCCGCGCACCGCGTTCTCCACCTCGGCGAGGTCGAGCCGCGCGAGCGGCACCCGCCGGTTCCGCTCGGCGACGACCACCAGCAGCTCGGTCTCCTCGCCCGGCACGGCGAACGCGGCGACGTGGTCGGCGCGGACCGCCGGGTGCGCCTCCTCCGTCGTGAGCTCGATGTCCTGCGGGTAGTGGTTGCGGCCGTCCACGATGACGAGGTCCTTGATGCGGCCCGTGACGTACAGGCCGCCCTCGTGCGCGATGCCGAAGTCGCCGGTCCGCGTCCAGGGCCCGGCGGGCAGGTCGCCGGGCTCGGCGAGCCGCCCGCCGAAGACCTCCTGGCTGCGCTCGGAGTTGCGCCAGTAGCCGGGCGCGGTGTTCGGGCCGTGCACCCAGATCTCGCCGACCACGCCGTCCGGCTGCTCCAGCCGGGTCTCCGGGTCCACGATCGCGACGATCTGGCCGACCGGGCGCCCGCAGCAGACCAGCGGGTTGGCGTTCGGCGCGTCGTCCGCCACCAGGACCGCGCGGCCCCGCGTGAGCGCCTCCCGGTCCACGGTGATCACCTTGGGCGGGGCGTCCTCGGCCGCCGCCGACACGAACACCGTCGCCTCCGCGAGCCCGTAGCCGGGGGCCTGCGCGCCCGCCCGCAGCCCGGCGGGCGCGAGCTTGTCCGCGAACGCCCGCAGCGTCGCCGGACGGATCGGCTCGGCCCCGTTCAGGCACGTGACCAGCCCGGACAGGTCCAGGCCGGCCAGCTTCTGCGGCGTCGCGTGCTCGACGACGTACTCGTAGGCGAAGTTCGGCGCGGCCGTGTAGACGTTCTTGTTCGGCCGCTCGGCGATCAGCCGCATCCACCGCATCGGGTTCATGACGAACGCCATCGGCTCGGTGTAGATCGCGTGGTCGCCGTTCACCAGCGGCAGCGCCATCGTCGCGATCAGGCCCATGTCGTGGAACAGCGGCAGCCAGCTGACCAGCTCCGGGTCCGGCCGCTCGGGCGCCCAGCCCGCCCACAGCTGGCTCGCGTTCGCGGTGACGTTCCCGTGCGTGATCTCCACTCCGGCCGGACGGCGGGTCGAGCCGGAGGTGTACTGCAGGTAGGCCAGGTCGTCGAAGCCGATCGGCTCGTCCGCCCACTCCTCCGCCAGGGACACGTCCACGTCCTCGGTGATCACGATCTCCCGCGGCCGCGGCACGTCGTGGTCGGCGAGGAACTTCTCCACGTGCGGCAGCGCGCCGCGCGAGGTGACCACGACGGCGGGCTCGGAGTCGGTGTACGCGCCGACCAGCCGGTCGGCGTAGCCGGGCAGGTCCGGCGAGAACAGGGGGACGGCCACGACGTGCGCGTACATCGCGCCGAGCATCGCCATCATGTAGTCGAGCGTCTGCGGCAGCAGCAGCGCGGCCCGGTCCCCCGGCTCCGCCGCCCGGCGCAGCCGGGTCGCCATCGCGCGCGCCCGCCGGTCGGTCTCCGCCCAGTCCAACGTCGTCCTGGTGCCGGCCGGGTCGGCCGCGTACTCCACGAACGTCCAGGCCGGGGCGTCCGGCTTCTCCCGCGCCCACCGCGCCACCCGCTGCACCAGCGGGACCCGGCCGGAGCCGCCGGGCGCGAGTTCGGGAAGCAGCGAGCCCAGTGCCATGGAACCAACTCCCGGGGGGATGGGCCGGACGGCGCCCGCGGGGGCCGGTACGCCGCCGGCGGGCGTGCGTGCCGCCCGGCGGATCGCCGGTGTCCCGGCGGGCGCGTTTCGGTGGCGGCAAAGATCGTGCAGCGTGAAAGCTACCGGATGGTAGCCGGAGGGGGCATCACTCCCGACGCACATTACCGCCGTCCGGCTTTGTCACTCCGGTGACAAGCACACCTGACCGGAATGTGTGCCGGGACGCGTGTTCGCGTCGGGACCGGACGCGCCCGTCGTATCGCCGCGTCCCGGCAGGTCAGGGCGGCGCGTCAGGTCAGGAAC
>NZ_JBFAOF010000352.1:0-6889 GCF_040675125.1 Spirillospora sp. NPDC049652
GCGGCGGCCGCGTAGCCGCGCGCGGACGGGTGGTACCGGTCCTCGCTGAACATCCCGGCCGGGTCGGCGGCGAACTCGCGGCCGAGCAGGTCGCCGAGGGAGACCGAGCGTCCGCCGCGCTCCACGACGGCGATCGTCTGGGCGGCGGCGAGCTGCCGGCTGGCGCGTCTGGCGACCCACTTCAGCGGCTGCATCAACGGCTTCACCGAACCGAGGTCCGGGCAGGTGCCGACCACGACCTCCGCGCCGGCCGCGCGCAGCCGCTCGACCGCCGCGCCCAGGTGCCGGACGGCGTCCGCCGAGCGCACCCGCGAGGTGACGTCGTTCGCGCCGATCATGATGACGGCGATCTCCGGCGCGGCGGGCAGCGCCAGCTCGACCTGCCGCGCCAGGGCCTCCGACCGCGAGCCGGACCGGGCGACATTGGCCATCAGGACGGGCCGTCCGGCGATCGAGGCGAGGCCGTCGGCCAGCAGCGCCGCCGGGGTCTCGCCGGGGGTGTGGACGCCCAGGCCCGCGGCGGTGGAGTCGCCCAGGACGGCGAAGGAGAGCGGTTCACCCGGCAGCCCGGCCCCGTACACGCCGTCCGCCCGGGGCGGGTCGCCGCTCGGCGTGGCCCCGATGACCCGGCGGGCGAGCCGGGCCTCGGCGAGCACCAGCCCGACCGTCAGCCCGCCCAGCGCGGTGATCCCGCCGCCGCCGTAGGCCGCCGCGGCCGCGACGCGCCGCGCGGTGAACGCTCTCGGCATTCGTCCGTCACCCCCCCGTCAGAGCAGGGCTCCCGTCCCCGTAGGGTGGAGATGCCCGGCCACGTCGATCTGGGCTACCGTCGGGAACCGCAATCTATCGAAACCGTATTCCCTCCTACTTCGGTAACAGTGCCGTGCCGGGATGTCATCCAGGTTTCGCTTCGTTGATCACGACAAGGATGTCGCGATGCAGGTGCATGACTCGCTCGTCGAACTGATGGGCAACACGCCGCTGGTCCGGCTGCGCAACGTGACCCGTGGCGTCACCCGGCCGGACGGGCCGCAGGTGCTCGCCAAGGTCGAGTACTTCAACCCCGGCGGCTCGGTGAAGGACCGCATCGCGGTTCGGATGATCGACGCCGCGGAGGAGTCGGGCGAGCTCAAGCCCGGCGGCACGATCGTGGAGCCGACCTCCGGCAACACCGGCGTCGGCCTCGCCATCGTCGCGCAGGAGCGCGGCTACCGGTGCGTCTTCGTCTGCCCGGACAAGGTCGCCAAGGACAAGATCGACGTCCTGCGCGCCTACGGCGCCGAGGTCGTGGTCTGCCCGACCGCCGTCTCGCCCGAGCACCCCGACTCGTACTACTCGGTGTCGGACCGGCTCGCCGCCGAGATCCCGGGGGCGTGGAAGCCCAACCAGTACGTCAACCCGAACAACCCGCGCTCGCACTACGAGACCACCGGCCCGGAGATCTGGGAGCAGACCGGGGGCCGTATCACGCACTTCGTCGCGGGCGTGGGCACCGGCGGGACGATCAGCGGCACCGGCCGGTACCTGAAGGAGGTCTCGGGCGGCCGCGTCGAGATCGTCGGCGCCGACCCCGAGGGCTCGGTCTACTCCGGCGGGACGGGCCGTCCGTACCTCACCGAGGGCGTCGGCGAGGACATCTGGCCGGAGACCTACGACCGCGACATCTGCGACCGGGTCATCGCCGTGTCCGACAAGGACTCGTTCACCATGACCCGCCGCCTCGCCCGCGAGGACGCGCTGCTGGTCGGCGGCTCCTGCGGGATGGCGGTCGTCGCGGCGCTGCGCGTCGCGGAGGAGGCCCCGGACGACGCGGTCATCGTCGTCCTGCTGCCGGACGGCGGCCGCGGCTACCTCTCGAAGATCTTCAACGACGAGTGGATGAGCAACTACGGCTTCCTGTCGTCCCCGACCGAGGAGGCCACGGTCAGCGAGGTGCTCACCCGCAAGGGCGGCGCCCTCCCCGAGTTCGTGCACACCCACCCGCACGAGTCGGTCCAGACCGCCGTGGCGATCATGCGCGAGTACGAGGTCTCGCAGCTCCCCGTCATGAAGGAGGAGCCGCCGGTGATGGCCGCCGAGGTCATCGGCTCGGTCAGCGAGTCCGACCTGCTCGACCTGCTGATCCGCGACCGCGGCCGGCTGTCGGAGCCGGTCGAGGCGCACATGGCCGCGCCGCTGCCGACGATCGGCTCCGGCGAGCCGGTCTCCAAGGCCGTCCCGGTGCTGGAGAAGTCCGGCGCCGCCGTCGTCCTCGTGGACGGCAAGCCCAAGGGCCTCATCACCCGCCAGGACCTGATCGCCTTCCTGGCCGCCCACTGATCAACGCCGAACGGTCCCTCCCCGAGCCGGGGGAGGGACCGTTCGCATGTCCGGGGGGGGGGACGCCGAGGACCGGGCCGTCCGTCGGGACCGGGCCGGCCGTCGCACGGTCTCGCGTGTCCGGCCGGGACCGCGGGCCCGGCCGTCCGGGAACGACGAAGCCCCGGAGACCGCGGGGTCTCCGGGGCTTCGGCCTTCCCCGAGTCGGGGCGCACGCCGGGATGTGGGCGGCTTGGATGGCCCCGGCGCGCGTCCCGACGTCCTCTAGTACCGGCTTCCGGTCGGGGCGAACGGGTTGTCGGCCATCGGGTCCTGCGGCGGGGTGGCCTGGGCGGGCGCGCGGCGGGCGGTGCCGCCGTGGCCCGGCCACCAGGCCGCGCGGCCCAGCAGGGCCGTGATGCTCGGCACCAGGAACAGCGCCATGACGAAGGCCGACAGGGCGATGCCCATCGCGATGGAGAAGCCCATCTGCTGGAGCATCGACACCTTCGCCAGCAGCATCACCGAGAAGGTCGCGGCCAGGATGAGGCCGGCGGCGGCGATCGTCGGGCCGCTGTGCTGGACGGCCAGCGCGGCGGCGCGGCGCGGCTCGTGGCCCTCCTTGGCCTCCTCACGGAGCCGTGCGGTGATCAGGATGTTGTAGTCCGTGCCGATGGCCAGCACGAACAGGTACAGCATGATCGGCAGGTGGAAGACCTCGCCCTCCGTGCCCTGGATGCCCTGGAAGACGAACACCGCGGCGCCCATGGTGGAGGCGAAGCCGAGCAGCACCGCCGGGACCAGGTAGAGCGGGGCGACGACCGAGCGGAGCAGCGCCAGCAGGATCAGGGCGATCAGCGCGGCGGCGACCGGGAGGATCACCGACAGGTCGCGGTTGACCACCTTGTTCATGTCGCTGTAGATCGCGGTCGCGCCGCCGACGTACATCTTGGTGCCCGCGGGCGTGATCTCGTGCGCGGCCGGGGTGAGCTTGTCCTTGACCAGCGTGATCGCGGCGTTGTCGTTCGGGTTCTGCTTCAGCAGCAGGTCCACCCGGACGACGTCGCCCTTGGCGTTCGGCACCTCCTGCTGGACGGTCCCGACGCCCGGCAGGGACTTGGCCTTCGCCCGGAACTCGGCGACCGAGGCCTTCGGGACGGCCCCGCCGTCGGTGGACTTCAGCAGCACCTGGACCGGGGTGGTCAGGCCGGGCGGGAAGCCCTTCTGCATGTCCTTGCCGGCCTGCGCCGACTCGGTGTTCTGCGGGAAGCCGGACTGGAAGTCGTAGTCGGCCTTGAAGGAGAACGCGCCCGCCGCGAGCGCGATCATGAGCGCGCCGGTGCCGAGGGCCACGATCAGCGGACGTCCGCCGACGAACTTGCCGAGCTTGACCGAGGCGCGGGCCTTCGGCTGCTTCTTCCAGGACTTGGACGGCCAGAAGGTCGCCGTGCCGAGGAGCGACAGCAGCGCCGGGACGAGGGTCAGCGAGGTGATGCCCATGGCCACGACGGCGATGGCGAGCGACGGGCCCCACGCGGCGAACAGGCCGAACGAGGCGAGCATGAGCACGAGGAACGTCGCGGCGATCGCGGCGGCGGCGGAGGTGATGACCTCGCCGACACGCTCGACCGCGGTGATCAGGGCGGTCTTCTTGTCGTCCCCGGCGCGCAGGCGTTCCCTGAACCTGAACAGGACGAACAGGTAGTAGTCGGCCCCGACGCCGAACAGCACGATCGTCAGGATGATCTGGAGGCTGTCGTCGGTCGAGAAGTCCAGCAGATGGGAGGCCAGACCGATCAGCTTGGTCGTGACGATCTCCGTCAGCATGATCACGAAGATCGGCAGCAGCGCCGCCAGCGGCGCCCGGAAGATCAACAGGATCAGGCCGATGATCAGGATGAACGTGGCGCTCGACACGATCGCCATCGACTGGGTGAAGGACTTCTCGTTGTCGGTGAAGGCGGCCGTGTCACCGCCGACCTTCGCCGTCAGGCCGGACCCCAGCACGGACGGGATGTCCTTGCGCATGTCCTTGATGGCCTGGCTCTGGGCCTTCTGGGCCTTGCTGTCGGTGCCGGTCATCGGCACGCTGATGACCTGAACGGCCTTGTTCGGCGCCACGGTCTGCGGGCCGGCCATGAAGCCCTGGACGGACTTGTAGTGCTTGTCGGTGAGCGTCTTGGCGGCGGCCGTCACCTTGGCCGAGTCGGACGGGGTGATGGGCGAGCCGTCAGTGCGCTTCACGACCACGAACGCGGTGGCGTCCGCGTGTTGCGGGAAGGCGTCCGACAGTACCTTCGCGGCCTGGATCGACTCGTACTTGGAGGGCATGAAGTCCTTCTGGTCGGACTTCTTCTTCGCGCCGGGCGCGAGGAAGACGACCAGAGTGCCGATGATCAACCAGGCCACGATCGTGTACCACGGATGTCTCACGACGAAACGCGCGAGCCGTGCGAACATGCAAGCGTCCTTCAGGTAGGGCGGAGAACGGAGAGGCGGGGGTCGCGATTACCCCTTAACGGTAGAGATCGCGAGCGCCGGACGGGTCACCCGGTGAGCCGAAATGGCGGCCCATACCTGCGGGGGATGGCCTCCTCCTCTGGGAGGGGGGCCGGGTGGATAACCTCGTGCCTATGGACAACGAGGTTCCCCAGGGCAACGTCCCTGTGCATGGTTTCGAGACGCTGGCGATCCACGCCGGGCAGGAGCCGGACCCGGCGACGGGCGCGGTCGTCCCGCCGATCTACCAGGTCTCCACCTACAAGCAGGACGGCATCGGCGGGCTGCGCGGCGGCTACGAGTACTCGCGCTCGGCCAACCCCACCCGGACGGCGCTGGAGGAGTGCGTCGCGGCGGTCGAGGGCGGCACGCGCGGGATGGCCTTCGCGTCCGGCCTGGCCGCCGAGGACGCGATCCTGCGGACGCTGCTGCGCCCCGGTGACCACGTGGTCATCCCGAACGACGCCTACGGCGGCACCTACCGGCTGTTCGCCAAGGTCGCCGCGCCGTGGGGCGTCTCGTTCGACCCGGTCCCGCTCGGCGACGTCGCGGCGGTGCGGGCGGCGATGCGTCCGGAGACCAAGATCGTCTGGGTCGAGACCCCGACCAACCCGCTGCTCGGCATCTCCGACATCGCCGCCCTCGCGGCCGTCGCGCACGACGCGGGCGCGCTGCTGGTGGTGGACAACACCTTCGCCTCGTCCTACCTGCAGCAGCCGCTGACGCTCGGGGCCGACATCGTCGTCCACTCGACCACCAAGTACATGGGCGGGCACTCCGACGTCGTCGGCGGCGCCCTCGCCGTCCGGGACGGCGACCTCGGCGAGCGCCTGGCGTTCAACCAGAACTCGATGGGCGCGGTCGCCGGGCCGTTCGACGCCTGGCTGACGCTGCGCGGCATCAAGACGCTCGGCGTCCGGATGGACCGGCACTGCGACAACGCCGAGAAGATCGTGGAGATGCTGACCGCGCACCGCGCCGTCAAGCAGGTGCTCTACCCGGGCCTGCCCGACCACCCCGGCCACGACGTCGCGGTCAAGCAGATGCGGCGGTTCGGCGGCATGGTCTCGTTCCGCGCCTGGTCGGAAGAGGACGCCGTCCGGATCTGCGAGGCGACCAAGCTGTTCACCCTCGGCGAGTCCCTCGGCGGGGTCGAGTCGCTGATCGAGCACCCGGGCCGGATGACGCACGCGTCCGCCGCCGGGTCGCCGCTGGAGGTGCCGGCCGACCTGGTCCGGCTGTCGGTCGGCATCGAGGACGTCGACGACCTGCTCGCCGACCTGGAGCGCGCCCTAGGCTGATCCGCGCCCTAGGCTGATCCGCGCCCTCGGCTGATCCGCGCCCTAGGCTGATCCGCGCCCTCGGCTGACCCGCGCGCCGGCGCCCGGCCGTCCGTAGCCGGTGTGCGGAAGGGGCCCCGCCGGGTGCTGGTTCCGCGTGTTCCCAGGTAGGTCCCCGGTCCGCCGCGAAGGCGGGCCGGGGACGGCCGTTTCGGTGATCAAAGCCGTATGATGTGCCCGGGATCGCCCGGAAGCGGGCGTCCGAAAGGGGTTGGAGTGCGCAGAGTTCTGGTCGGCGGCGCGGCCTTCGCCGCGGTGTGCGTGTCCGCCGCATCGGTTCCGGGTACCGCGGGCGCGACCCCGCTCCCGACCCCCGGCACGACCGTCGGGCCCTCGTCCCCGCCGACGTTCCCGCCCCCGACCGCGCCGACCGGCTCGGAGTCGCCGTCGCCGTCGGACACCCCCTCCGGGACGCCGTCGACCGGCCCGTCCACTCCGTCCGGGACGCCCTCCGGGACGCCGCAGGCCGACCCGAGCGCGACCGTCACCGGCAAGGCCGTGATGGTCACGCCGAAGCTGCCCAAGGTGAAGACCTTCGCCTACGGCAAGAACGCCCGGCAGCGCGTGGACGTCTACTGGCAGCCCGCCGACCCCAAGGACAAGAAGGCCAAGGCCCGTCCCGGTGTCTTCCTGCTGCACGGCGGCTACTGGCTGGAGGGCGACAAGCGCTCCTGGAAGTACCTCGCGCGCCGCCTCACCGCGCAGGGCTTCACCGTGTTCGCCGCGAACTACCGGCTGGCGCCCGCCGCCCA